>CAZANF010000072.1:0-11627 GCA_964486425.1 uncultured Spirochaeta sp.
ATTAGGTATATAGTAGTTTTAAGGAGGAAAACTATGTTTTCTAAAAAAACCATTTTGGCTCTCGTATTTATTATCTGTGTTGTCACCTTGCCAGTATCCGCACAGGAAACACCGGAGGAAACGAATCCGAATGCAGACACAAAACTGGTCTCGGTGAATCTTCTTGGACCGATTTTCGGACTCTACACCGGCTCTGTGGAATTTCCGGTATCGGAAAATCTTACCGTAGCACTTCAACCGGAATATATGAACTTCCAATACAGCCTGACCGGACTTATCCTGCAGGCAACATTAGAGGAAGAATGGGAAAGCTATAATTTTAATGTCGTATCGTATGGAGGACAGGTAGCACTGAACTACTTCCCGGAAGGGGTTCATAACGAGTTGTTTTTCGGCGGCTACGGCGGATACGCACACATGGATATTCAGATGTACGATATCGCGGTGAGTACACAGTTGATTCAGGGTGGAGCCCGGGTAGGGTACCGGAGAGTTTTTGACTTCCTTGCATTAACCCCGTACGCCCAGGTTGGATTTGGTCTGTCCACAACGGATGCATCCGAGCTATATGCAGAACTGGGCATTGCTAATGATCCAGCCTTGCAGACTGCTATCGATAACTCATTTGGCTTTTCATACGGCTTTGGTGTTTCTATTGCCATCGCCTTTTAATTGAGTTTATTTTTCAAGATACATGTCGCCCTGCGGAGTCAATCCATTCTCCGCAGGGTCAAAATGCTAAGATCGTCGGTAAGCGGAGCATTATTGCCTGCATACCGTACAAGGTCCTCACACAGGCGATCCGCAGCTTCCTGAGCTGTCATGGACCCTGCAAGCGAAAGAGTCTGCATAATGCCTTCCATGCCGAACGGTTGCCCTGCTGTGTTGCTGCTTTGCACAAGGGAGTGCGAATACAGCACCAGCAAGTCACCCGGCTTCATGACAAACCGTAAAACCGGAAACTGCGGGGTTAAATCCGGCACCCCGATGGCTGAACCACGCGAATCGGGAACACTGATACGGTGTACTTTGCTGCTGTGTGCATCTCGCAGCAGCGGATCGGTGAATCCTGCGTTCACAAGCTCTACTGCAGTACCTGTTACCCGCAGCAGGATCCCGGTCATGTAGCTGTTGATTTCCCCTTTGTCTCTGGAAAGGTCACGGTTAATCTCCTGCATGATTCGGCTCAGCTTGTATCCGCTGCCTTCACTGAAGGACTTGGCAGTAATTTCCCTGGCCAGCATAGCCGCAATCGAGCTGGCGAGTCCGCGTCCGGACAGATTCAGCAGCGTGCAACCCAGCAGCTCATCAGAGTTTGTGTAGAAATCATGCAGCTGACTGGATGCGGATGATACAGGGAGGCTGACTGCACCGAGCTGCCATGGAGGATGAACCGGAGGGGGATCGGCATTGATACGCTGCTGCAGCCTTGCTACTGCCTGCATCCCCTGTGTCTCGGCAGTCTGCAGCCTCTGCAGCTGCCGACGCGTGTCTGCAAGCAGGGCATCGGTATCCCGTATTTCCTGAATATGCAGATCGATGTCATGCTCCAGCTTCCGGGTTATATCCTCGGACCGGCTGTATGCCCGTACACGTCTGGTACCTTGAGCAAACAGCAACCCACCCACGGTAAGGGGCAGACCGAATCCTGCAAACCGTGGAAGATGATACTGCTGCAGATATCCCTGAAGCAGCAGATCGGCTGCCGCCGCGACTGCCAGAGGCAACAGTGCAAGTAACAGGACAAACGCATCCCTGTTCCTGTGTATGGCTGAATCCAGCAGCATAAATACCATGTACAGCATGAACGGCAGCAGGAAACCCAGCATAGGCAGCGACATATGCTGCAGCAAGGAAGCTTCCGGGAGTACAAAAGCGGCGATAACCGGGGCTGCGGCTGACAAAAGCATCAGGATGACCAAGACGGCTGAATCCCTTCGCCGTAAAAAGTCTTTGATAAAGAGAGTGAGCAGTACGGCGATTACATACACCATAGAATGAACAGCAATCCGCTGGAAGATGTCATAGCTCAGCGTCCAGACCTCGTAACCGGGCAGAAGTGTAATAAAGTATCTGCTCAGAAACAGCGAAACGGAAAAACAAAGCAGAGAAAGATACCAGCGCCCCCCGTTCACCACATCCCTTGAACTCACTCTCCATTGAAATATACCAAGAAAGACAAAGCACAGCGCAAACCCGAGCTGGATTAACTGCGTAACCAGCATATCAATCTGCCGGTAATACCGGGTATCGGTACGAGGTGCCAGGTATTGCTCTCCGACAATAAACCCTTCATGGGGTGTGGTATATATGCGCAGCAGCAAGGTGTTTTTTTCCTGAAGCAGTCCGGCCGGAAAGGAATACTCCCGAAGGGTATTCCATGCACTGAAGTATACAGGAGGATAATCGCCGGTTCGCCCGATCGGCGTCCCATTCAGATACGCGGTATCTGCAGCCGCAATGCGGCCGAGAACAAGACCCAGCAGCTCGCTGCTGGCGGTAATATGACCCGGCGGCCGTGAAAAGTCGGTCTTTAACCACACGAATCCCTCTCCGCCGGCAGCTATTTCGTTCAGACGGAGGCGTTGCCCGGCCTGCAGAGGCAGAAAGGCCTGATCCTGTATTTCGGACACATTGATCCCTCGTTCAGTCTCGGGAAGATAGGACCAATTCCGGTCCAGAAAGTACACCTCAGCCGGATTCTGTGAGCACCCGGCCAGCAGCAGCAGTGTTAGTAGTATCCTGGTCCATTTCATTGGTCATAGTATCGGCAAAACAGACAAAGAATAAAAGAAAAGCGGACTTATTCAGTCTCCAGTTGCAGGGCTACATCAACAATGAAGCGCAAATACGGAAAGCCCATGTTATTCCACACATCGTTCATACCAACAATGTCACGATGGCTCACTTGTTCGGAGCCATAGCGCTGATTAACCACACCCATAAACTCACCCCAGCGGGCAGAGCGAACCGATACCAGGCCGTCATTAGGGCCTTCCTCTTCGCCAAGCTCCCGAGCCATACGAGCCCAGATCGGATTCGGATACTCACCATTGATTGTCGATGCATAACTCAGGTAGCGGACGTCAGGATGGTTAACCACTGTACGGTTAAATTCCTGCATATAGTCGCGGGTAAGCTGTTCGGCAGCCTGTTCAGCATTCGGGGACTGATCCCCAAGCAGTCTTGCAAACCAGTTCACCAGATTAGCCAGAACATCCTCGGCTTCGCCGACGTTATCGGCAATGTAATCGGCAATTGCCGTTCCGCGATGCGGGGTTGATATAGTAACCAGGGTAGCCACCCGATCATGATACTCCAGTTCAGTAACAAGATACCGGGAATCCAGTCCGCCCTTTGAATGGGCGATTATATGCAGACGATCGGCTCCGGACTCGGCTAAAACCCGGTCGACATCCTTCGCCAGAAGGTTCGCATTGCTTTCTATCGACCCGAAAGCATCGCGGGTATTCATATAGACCCTCGCACCCAGGCCGTGGAGATGCTCCTGGGCATCGTCAAAGGTGGCGAGCAGCCCGATGTCCCCGCGGCGCGCCAGCCCGTCCACCAGCAGAATAGGATACCGCATGTCCGAAAACAGGTCCTGATTCTGCCGGGCATCATTCGCACAACTAAACAGTGTGACAACCGACAGCAGCGCAGCCAGTACCGTAAACCGTGTTTTCATACTAGAAGTGTAGCAGGTAGCAGCTTGCGAATCCATATAAAAAAAGCCGCTCGCAGCAATACGAGCGGCACATAACCTTTCGGAAGTATATCCGGGATTATCGCGGGGTCATGATAACCTCTACCCGGCGGTTTTTCCAGCGATTCTCGAGATCACTGTGCGGTACCACCGGTTCGGCTCCGCCGTACCCTCGAGCCGTCATACGTTCGAGTTGAACCCCAAGGATGCCCAATGCCTTTCGTACCTCGCGGGCTCGCAGGGAACTCAATGGAAGCAGGGTCTCCTGTTGTTCGCGTCGAGCCAGATCCTCATCATCATATAACAAGCTGACGGCATGCCCGCCGATCCGTACCGTGTGATCCGGATATGACTTTACTATATCCGAGAGCCGCTGCAAAGTGCGGATATTCTTCAGCAGGGTCTGGTTCTCCCGTTCAAACAAATCAAATGCGTAGGGTTCAAATACAATACTTGGAATATTTATCCGCAGTGTATCACCATCACGGAAAACCATAATATCCGTGCTGATAGTCCTGGTCTGCATGGACTGGTTCCCCAGACTGTCGACTGATTCAAAAAGAACCAGGTACTCCACCGCTGAGAGCACAAGCTCTCCTTCTTCATTGCGTCCGTCCCATTGCACGGTTTCCTCTATCGATCCGGAACCCTCCCAGTAGCGAAACTGATTTCCCTGCGGATCAAGGACCTCAATGCTCCACTGTTCGACATCGGTCCACAGATCACGGGCGGAAAAGGCAACGGTAAGCTCTGTGTCTTCACCATCCACATCTGGAGAGAATTCTTCCGGACTGATATCGAGCGCCAGTTCCGGTCCACGGGTATCAACAATGAGATAATCTGCGGCTGCTGCGGTTACTTCGATGTTTTCCGGGTACTGCAGTACAAACCGGACCAGATACTCACCGTCGATTATCCGGTCGTCGTCCAGTCTTCCATCCCAGCCGACTGTGTCCGGCACCGGACCGGTGCCATGTACACGTGCAGCTACATTACGCTCAACATGCTGGAACTCCAGCATCCAGGACTGGATCTGATCGCGATCATGTATATCAAGGGTTACCTCAACAGACTCGGGCAAATCGTCATCCCCGGATGTCTCACCGGCATCGGTTTCAGCCGACTCGGCGGACTCTTCGCTTTCACCGTCCTGTTCGCTCTCATCGGTTTCAGCCGCCTCATCGGCCGCATCGGCAAAGTCGTCTTCAAAGACCTCCTGCGGTCGAATCGCCCGCGGACCAAACTCTACCTGTGCTCCGGCTGAGATAGTATCCAGTCGCAATCCAATGATCTCGATACCGCCGGTATTTCCGGCCGGGTCGGTAGCATTTACCTCATAACTGTAAATTCCGTCAGAGGCAATCTCGCCTTCTTCATTCCGGCCGTCCCAGGCAAAATCCTCGGCAATACCTTCCCACTCATAGGTTCGGATGGTCTCATCCTCGGAATTCAAAATGCGTCCGGTCCACACTGCATCCTCTTCGCTGGAGGCTTGTGAAAAGCCCAGTTCGCCGTCGGCATCATCAGACTCCGGATTGAATACACGCCGCTGGGGTTCTGCAGCAATACGCGGCGGGGTCAGATCTACCGAAAACTCGACAGGTTCGGAGACCTCCTCCAGTCCATCGGAATGGATAACAATCAATTCCGCACTGTAGCTGCCTTCCGGAACGGTTTCCTGTCCAGGTGAAGCCGGGCGCGCAAGGCTGCCGCGGCCATCGAATACTACCTCCGAGGGAATCGGAAAATCGCCGTCAATACGTCGGATTAGCGCTTCACCAGCTGCGCGTATATCTATACGCCAGCTTCTCAGCCCTTCGGTTTCAAATACATGCGGATACAGCTCCAGTTCATCACGGATGCCGGTGTCTCGTGGTGAAAACACCTCATACTCGGCTTCCAGCGCCATAAACTGTGCTTCCCGATCCAGTTCAACCTCGGTACCGCTGGATTCCGCTCTATTTCCGGCACGGTCTATACCGACAAGGGTATAGAAATACACACCGTTCGGTACCGGTTCACCGGCATTATCGGTGCCGTCCCATTCTATAACCGGCGGTTCCTGATCATTTACAATGCGTCCGCTGGTATTTATCTGCTCGAACTCGCGTACCGGGGTTCCGTCCTGATCAGCGAAAAAACCGAGCCAGGTATATTCCCGTGAGCCTTCCTGGGTAATGGTGAGCACATCGCGCATGCCATCCCCGGTCGGGGAGAATAAAGTAAAATCGGGTTCCACCGATACTATTTGAGGTGGTTCAGTATCTACGGTTACCCGGGCCGGAGGGGTGGTGAAGCCTCTGCCTAAATCATCGGTAACCTGGAGCTGGTACAGATAATCCCCGTCGGGAACTACCTGACCGTCACGATCATCCCCAACCCCGTAGGTTCCGTCCCACACCAGCTCGGACGGGAGCTCCAGACTCGGCACCTCGCCCACATTAAACAAACTGCCGAAAAAGCCCCGCTCCCGCGTTTCTGCCTGAAACTGACGATACACCTCCTGTCCATCAAGGCCACCACTGGTTCCGTACACCGTCAACTGATAGCTGCGAATAGCACGGCCTTCTCCCCTGACAGCGATTGGAGAAAGCTGCAGGACATCCTGGACCTCATCTCCCGTGGGTGAAATATACTGACGTGCTTCATCCTCAAAACTGATGGTGGTCGCCGCTCCTTCCTGTCCGCCGCCGGCAAAAAGTGCTGCCGGAAGCAGCACGCACAGCAGCAGGCTCAATCGTACCTTGGTATTCCACATAATTAATCCCTCTCTCTGTACCTATCCTAACACAAGAGAAGAAATATTTCACAGGAATACTGTCACTGGTTTATGCTTCAGACCGGTCCGGCGCATAGCCGCCTGCACGCACGGGAGTGCTGCTTCTGCCGCTCGCGTTTTCGAGCCTTGAGATATGGATTTACCATCCGGCGCCTTCTGCTTGATTGATGAATAGAATGATCGATTACATTTTACTGTACAGCTAATATATAAGCAGGTTCAGGATGTAACGAGCCGGTTGAACCGGCGGCTGAAACCGGCGGCGCTGACGGCGGGGCACAGCTCCCGACGAAGGGACAGCCGCGACATTTGACTGCAGCCCTGCCAACGGAGGCCCTGCCGCCGACAGGAGAATTGCCGCCTGCAGGCATCTTATCACCGGAAATCGATCGGCCCGCCCGATCACATAGCATGTGGCGTTCCACCCGTTCGACGTCCCCTCGCCGGACCAGATGCTCAATGCAATGCGCAATCTGCCAGGGAGCAAAACCTGTTTCGGCACGAAGCTCGGACTCGGTAGCTGCTCCCAGGCGCTCGATCGCGGTGCGGACCTGTGCAATCACACACCGACTCCCGTACCGCGACGCCGTGAAACCACCGCAATAACCTGCAGCAGCAGGGGCAGCAGAACCAGCACCCCGACAGCCGCAAGCACACTCCCCGGCTGCGGAGCGGAAGCGAATTGATAGAACAATACCGCTATCGCCCACGCCAGTGCCGTCAGATACCCTGCCAGCAGCCAGCCGTAGCCCTTGCCCATCTCCTGGATCGCGGCTCCCAGTGCAGCAACACAGGGAAAGTATATCAGCACAAACAACAGATAGGCATACCCGGCTGCCGGGCTAAACTGCCCGCGCATGCGACCGAAGAGACTGTCGTCCACCTCCAGCTCGCCCGGGTCGGCGATAATCCCGGCACCCACCGGATCGGTCAAGGTGCCGCCCAGATCACGCAGACCATCAACCAGGGACTGCCAGGCCTCGGTAAATCCGTTGAGCAGGTTGAATCCCTGATCGTCACCCGCGTCTGCGGCCGATACATCAGCATCCGTACTCGATTCGGCGAACTCATCACTCTGGGTATACAGCGAACTCAAGGTGCCTACAACAGCCTCTTTGGCAAACAGACCGGTAAATAACCCGACTGTTGCCGGCCAGTTGTCCTGATCAATTCCCATCGGACTGAATACCGGGGTAACCGTGCGGCCGACCGCCGATAGTACCGATTCCTGTGTGTCCTGATTTCCGAAAGATCCATCCGTTCCCACCGAGTTCATTACCGCTAATATGGTAACTACAGTGGTAATGGTAATCCCGGCGCGGACAATACAGATTCGCAGGGGACGTACGGCCAGGCGGGTTACCGCCCAGAGACGCGGAATATGATAGGGAGGCAGCTCCATGACAAAATGGGAATAGGAGCCGCGGAACAGGGTATGCTTCAGCACAATCCCGGTAACTATCGCCAGCAGCATTCCGACAACATAGAGGGAAAAAACCACCAGGCCGGCGCGTGCCGGGAACAACGCGGCCGCGAACAGGGCATAAACCGGCAACCGCGCGCCGCAGCTCATGAAAGGCGACATGAAAATCGTCATATAGCGATCCTTACTCCCCTCCAGGGTGCGGGTAGCAGTTATTGCCGGTACCGTACAGCCGAATCCGACCAGCAGCGGGACAAAGGCCTTGCCGGGCAGCCCGACCCATCGCATCACACGATCCATAACAAAGGCTGCCCGTGCCATATACCCGGAATCCTCGAGCAGACTGAGCATAAAGAACATCATAAAAATGACAGGCACAAAGGTCGCCACCGTCTGCACCCCTGTTCCTGCTCCATCAGCCAGAATAGTCACCGCCCATTGCGGGGTTCCGATGCTGTTCAGAAGGGTCCCGAATCCATCAACGGTAATCGTTCCAACCGCAATATCGAAGAAGTCGATAAAGGCCCCGCCGACCGATACCGTCGCCCAGAATACCAGATACATCGCAGCAAAGAAGGTCGGCAGGCCCCAGACCCGGCTCAGCGCGACGCGGTCGATCTTTTCGGTTATCGACTCCCGGCTCGGCTTGCGCTGTACCACCTCTTCGCTTATCCCTTGAATCCGGTGATAGCGCGCTTCGGCAATAGCAATATCCAGATCCTGGTCAAGCTCCTGCTGCAGTTTATCGCGAACCGAACGTATGTCCCCGGCAGGAATTATCCTGTCCCGGACAAGGATGTTCTCCAGGTAATGATCTCCCTCTAAAAGACGCAGCGCGGCATAGCGTGCATTTACCGGCAGCCCGGCATCCTGCAGCTGGTTTGCCCACTCATCTACCTGGTCGGCTATCTGCTGCGGGTAGCTCACCTGCTGCGGCGACGGAGAGGGACTGGTTAGCGCTGCAGCAACCGCACGCTTCACCTCGGTAATGCCGTGCCGTGTGGTCGCATCCACCGCAACGACCGGACAGCCTAACTGACGCGAGATGGCCTCCGCATCTACCTGAATACCCCGGCTATGGGCAAGATCGGTCATGGTAAGCACCAGCAGCAGCGGAGAACCCATCTCGATCAGCTGCAGGGTAAGATAGAGATTCCGTTCCAGATTTGCCGAATCCACCACGTTTACGACAAGATCGTGTTTCGTGTGTACCAGGGCATCACGCGCGATCATCTCGTCCTCGCTTGCGGCCGACAGGGAGTAAATCCCCGGCAGATCAACCACATGAATCGGGGTCTGTGTACGCCCCACGGTTGCATCGGCTTCATGCAGTTCGCTGCCGGCCGGCGGCGCGGATTCCGGCTCCCGCTCCTGTCCGGTAACCATCGCCAGAGACGGTGGTTCGACCATAATTCCAGCCGTCATCTCGACAGTCACCCCCGGCCAGTTACCGACCCGCTGTCGGCTTCCCGTTAACCCGTTAAATACCGTCGTTTTTCCCGAATTGGGATTCCCGCATACCAGAACCGTGGCTTCCTGTACATTTTTTCGCATAGTGCTCATACCCGCTCCACCATTACCGCCTGACATTCACTGCGGCGCAGCGATAGTCGGTAACCTCGCAACTCCAGTTCCATCGGATCCCCCATTGGCGCGAACCGAATCACCCGGATCTCCGTTCCCGGGGTCACCCCCATGGATAACAGCTTGGACCGGTAGTATTTGCAGTCGGGAACAAAGGAACGAATTACCCCGCGTTCTCCGGGACTCAATGAGTTCAGCGATACCATATAACCTCCAGCGAATTCAGCTGCACCAAAGTTTGTTTAGGCTAACTTTACCCACGCCAGCGAAATCTGTCAAGCTGCAATAGTCGGCGAGAGAGTCTTTTTATTAGTTTAAAGTATGGAGGTAGAATCATATGAGCAATACAGAAAATCCCAGACTGAGAATTATGTACTGGTACAACATAGCAGTTACCGGAGGATTCGCACTGGTCCTTACGGTTATGCAGTTCTCCACGGCTGTCCGCAACTATTTTCAGTGGCCGGGCAGTGATCCGATACTCACAAGTCTGGTTGTACCCCTCTTTGTGATAATGGCAATTACAAGCGCGTGGTCTCTGTCGCACCCGCTCGACGGTATTCTGCTGTTACGAATGCAAATCTATTACAAGCCGTTTGCCATCGCCTTGCTTTTGTACTTTACCGCAACCGGTAGCATCCATATCCTGTGGGCAGCACTGCTCACAGCCGGACTGCTGCTGTACATCATCGGAAATATATGGGCGCTGCGAGGAGGCAATCACAAGATACTTCTCTTCGTGTGATACCCTCACAAACCGGGATGCTGATTATGCAGGGCCAGAATCTCACGATAGGTATCGGCCACATTCTGTGCAAACCGCTCGATAGAGTGCTGCTCGGCGAATGCTACTGCCTGGGTAGACATTACCTGATACAGCCCTGCATCTGTGAGCAAGCGATGTACCGCATGCACCCAGTGTTCGAGTCTCTCCTGGGTTTTAAAGCCGGTCACCTGATCCTTTACCGCATCCTCAATCCCGCTGGAGCGCACCGCTACCACAGGTAAACCTGCTGCCATAGCCTCCAGGATTACCATGCCCTGGGTTTCGGATTTGGACGCAAACACAAACACATCCGATAGCTGATAATAATCCCACACTTCATCCGGCGGAACCGCGCCGACCAGGGTGATCCGGTCTGCAAGATCCAGATCATTAATCCGCTGCTGCAGGCGGTCCTGCTCGTCTCCGGTTCCAATAATGAGCAGATGGAATGAATCTCCCATGAGACCCCGCAGTTTCTCCATCGCATCAATCAAAAAATAGATATTCTTTTCCTTGCTCAACCGGGAAACGCTCACCAGTACTCGCTGATCCCCGCCAATTCCATGGGAGCGCCGCAGCTGACTGCTGCGGTCCGGATCGGTTTTCCGGATAGATGTGATATCAATTCCGGTCGGGTGCACATAGACTGGAGAGGTAACCCCGATCATGCGCAGATATTCACTTGCAGAGTCGGTCGGTACGATCACCCCTGTACACCGGTTGGCAAAACCCCGGATTGCAGCATGCGAGATCAGATTGCGGAACAGCGGCCCGGGAAGCGGCACAAAGTGAGCGTAATGCTCCAGACGAGTGTGATACGTGAATACCGTCGGCAAACGTAACATACGTGCCCGGATGAGACCGATCCATCCCAGCCACACCGGGTGATGAAGATGCACCAGATCCGGCTGAAACTCCTTGAGGGCGCGAGTTATGCCGCGTGAAAAGATGTTTGCCAAACGGAACTGACCATTCTCACCGATACTTGCAAAGCTCGGTATGCGTACGATGCCCTCCCTGGACTGCTTCACTCCAGGATAAGCCGGTGCGATAATCTGTACCCGGTGCTCAAGTTGCTCCAAACCTTGCCGCAAACGGGCAATCGAGATAGGGACTCCGCCGATAAACGGGAGGTAATTGTTGGTAACCATTGAAACCCTGAGCCGTCGGTCTTCGTAGGGGCGTACATCCAGGGAATAATTGGGATAATAGTCCCGTTCCACAAAGACATAGGTATAGAGTTTAATCGATATGACTATAAACACACAGATTCTCAGCAGAAAGTTTATATGCCCGCCCTCAAAGAAGGAGTGGATTACAAACCCGACGCCCTCCAGGAACCTCAGCACTCTACGCCGCCCAATTGCTC
>CAZANF010000073.1:0-3022 GCA_964486425.1 uncultured Spirochaeta sp.
AAGACTTCCGGACTGATACTCGCATGCTGAATTAGCCAGATAGATCGCAGCGGCGGTTTCGTAATAACGCGGGGGTGCGCTTTCCGGTGTTTGCTGATGGCGTATGGCTTCAATAAGATGCTGCGGGAAGTTCCACTTTTCGGCGATCATTGCTCCGAGTTCGGCGTGATTGAATCCGGCGGCGAGCTCCTCAAGCAGGGATACGGGTATCTTGCGTGCATCGCAGAACGCACTGATTTTCTGCATCAGATCCTCGTGACTGGTTGCAAACAGAATCTTACCGATGTCGTGCAGTATCCCGGCTACGAAAACGTCATCCAGCAGTTCTTTCTTATCGGTTTCCCTGGCAAGCTGATAGGAGTAGTAGGCAACACGATGACTGTGTGCCCAAAGCTCCTGAATGCGCGGAGTGTCCTTCTCGAGGATTTCCATGGAGCCGTACGAAAAGACGAGGTTCTGAATTCCCCGTAATCCGATCATCTTTACTGCTTCAAGGACATTATCAATACGCCGCGGCAGCATGTACTGGGCCGAGTTTACAATCTTGAGCAGATCGGCCGTCATAGCCGGATCGGTACCGACCTTGCGGGCAATCTTCTGCAGATCCGCATTCGGATCCTGAAGGAGCTTCTGCAGCTGTGCGATATTCTCGGGAAACTGCGGCAGTCTCTCCACTTCGTTCACAATCTCGCGGGCGATAGTGTTCAGATTCCCCTGTTTGGTTTCCTCCAGCGGAATAGACAGGCGAACAACCGTCTCTCCGTTTTCCACATCGAGCTCGAATGCCTCCTCGCTCAACCCGATTTTGCGGAGCATAAGCACCATAATGATGATTCCAAGCCCGGCGCCTTCGGATTCATCTATAGCCTGCTCCATCGCTTCCTGCAGGGAGTTGTATGCCCGGGAGCGGGCGATGCGATCGAAAACCCTGATTTGCTCCTTCTGGTTCATCGCGGCATTATTGGCGATGGAAATAACCAGTGTGGTACCTCTCATGGTGAAACTGAGGCGAATATAGTACCCCTGTTCCTCCATCATCGGAAGGTAGTGTTTGATGTTGCTCAGGGTGTCCTGTTTGAAGGTCTGCATACCTTTGTGGTAGTCGGCATCATTGGAGATATCCAGGCCTTTACTGTGGAAATAGACCCGTTTTGTGTTGGCCTTTTTTGCATTTACCGCCAGCTCACGCAGACAATAAGCCAGGGAATCCTTCAGGTTTGCCCGTCCTATCTCCTCCAGAAAAAGCTCGAGTATCTCCTCCAGCTGCACCTCGGTCTCATGGGGCAGTGTGGCTGTGGTTATGGAGTAGGGGGTTCCGCTGCGAATTGCCTTGCGTATTGTGGTTCGATCCTTCTGTCCAAGCATAGTGTTATGATCCTCCGAATTCTTTTACCAGCAGAGCCATCTCACGAAGACGTTTTTCAATCTTGCCGTTCAGGCTCTCTGCAGGGTAGTGTCCCTTTTTGTTGGGTATTCCAGCCTCAACCCCAGTTAAAATCTCGAGTCCCTGATCGATTGTGTCAATAGCATAGATGTGAAAAAATCCGTTTTGGATAGCTTCCTGGACTTCTTTGGAGATAATAAGCATATCAAGATTACGACGCGGTATTACTACCCCCTGTTTACCGGTGAGGCCGAGCTTGCGGCAGATATGGAAAAAGCCTTCTACCTTCTCGGAAATTCCGCCGACCGGCTGGATCTCACCTGCCTGGTTCACCGATCCGCTCACAGCGATATCCTGGCGAAGCGGTATGCCGCTGATAGCAGACAGCAGAACGTAAATCTCGGTTGACGAGGCTGAGTCCCCGTCAACCTCGGAATAGGATTGCTCAAAGGCTATGCTGGCGCGAATATTCAGCGGGAACTCTGCGGCATACTTTGTCTGCAGATAACCCTCGATGATGTATATTCCCTTGTCGTGGATCTCCCCGGAGAGACCTGACTCCCGTTCAATATTGATAATTCCCTCGGATCCCGGAGCGACACGGGCGGTAATGAGCATGGGACGACCGAATGCATAATATCCGCGGTCCAGGATTGCCAGACCGTTAATCCGGCCTGCAGCGCTGCCCTGCAGATCAATAAGCAGTTCACCGCTCTGGATCTGCTCATCAATCTTTTCCTCGGGAAGATTGGCAAAAAACCGTCGTTCATTAAAGGCACGGTGAATTACCTCGGAGGTAATGCGGTTCGTGTTCATGCGCCCCGCCCAGTAATGGGCCTCACGCAGCAGGTCGGCGACGAGTGAAAACTGGGTACTGATGTGATTTCGGTGCTCGGCCAGCCTGACCCCGTACTCGATTACGGCGGAAAGCCCGTCGATAGTGATAGGAAAGAGACCTTCTTCCTCACAAATCATACGCGAGAAGGCGATGTATTCCCTTGCAGCCTGATCGTTGCGGGGCATTACCGAGTCGAATTCGGCAGGCACCTTGAAGAGCTTCTGAAAGTCTTCGTCGATATTGTACAGCAGTTCATACAGCCCTTCGGTACCCATCATAATTACCTTGAGGTGAATCGGAACAGGATCCGGCTTGAGGGCCGGCCCCGGCATTCCGTAGGGTCCGGGATGGTTACGGATTTCGGTAATGCTGTCTTCCATTGCCCGCTTCAGTCCGTTCCAGACCTCTTCCTGGTGCAGGATGTCATCGGCCCGAAGAATCAGAAAGCCGCCGGATGCCTGAAGCAGGGAGCCGGCACGCAGCAGCTGGTGCATGGGTTTTGGCTCCGCAGATTCCTGCTGGGATTCAAGCAGTCCGAAAAGTTTGGATGAGTCGGGGTTGTTTTCGAATACCACCGGCGCACCCTGGGTGTCGGTGTGGTCTACCACGATATTCAGACTGTACCGTGCAAAAAAGGATTCCGGGGTGTTTTCTTCATCCTCGGGTTGGCTCAATGTTGCCTCAAGATCCTCCTGAAGCTCGGCGAGATGGGTCAGGATCGATTCCTCGGTATAATCCTGCATCAGAGAGGTGAATTCGCCGGCAATAAGAGGACGCAGAGCCTGCTTGCGCAGATGGTC
>CAZANF010000073.1:3122-11616 GCA_964486425.1 uncultured Spirochaeta sp.
TCCTGGCTGCGCCCGCGAAGCCGGTGGAGTACATCCCGCAGCCGCCGCTGGAACTGCCGTGCCTGTCCGCGGGGGAAGCGCAGTAGCCGGGGAGCTTCATCATTGTCGAAGCGGGCGACAAAAACCAGATCCAGCACACGATCAGTGTTTGGTGTATGTTCCTTTAATATTTTGGTGATTGCCGTACGTTTACCCGTACCCGGCAGGCCGGTTGCAAAAACGTTATAGCCCTTGGCATCTATGGAGATTGCCATTTCTATGGCACGCAAGGCGCGGGGCTGCCCGATGATATGAAAATCTTCGGTTGTAGCCAGAATGCTTTCTACATAATCAGGTGAAATGCTGAAGTGTACACGCTCCGGCGGCAGCAGATATCTCTCGATCCCGTTTACATGTGGATCGTTCAAGTCGTTGTTTTGTGGCTGTTGTCCCATGTCGGCATAATACCGTATTCATATGGTTATGGGCAGTAGGCTTGAAACAGGCGGATCAATGCGATCCGCCCGCTGCAGTTGGTTTTTTTATAGATGCTGGCGATGTGGGTTTTAATTGTATTTATTGAGAGTGAGAGATTTTTTGCAATCTCGAAGTAAGAATCTCCACGCAGCAGCAATGGTATGATGTTCCATTCACGCGGAGTGAGATTTGCAAGACTTTCAGATCGATTGGTGTATTTCATTTTTGTCCCGGCATTCCCCGGGAATAATGCAGCTTCAGCCGGAGACCAGGTTTCAATCACACAGTTAATTCTCTGGTCATCGACGGTTGTATACGGACGGCTGACTACATGGAAATTCAGTTTAAGGAGAGGTATAAAGACGGTTGCGGAAACCTGCTGTTTTGTGCGGAGCGCCCTTTGGCTGGGCATATCCGAGGAACATCTCGGGAATTGTAAAAGCTTCATAAGGGATCTTCCGTGACTCAGTTCCGGTGGTGCGATCAGCTCATACCCGATACGGTTCATCCAGATGATTTTCAGGTCACTATCCTGTAAAATCACCGGATGCTGAAGAAGGTCTAACGCAAGGTTCTGGTGGTAGTATTGATGGAGTATGCTATCAAGGCGGGTCTGCAGTCGCAGACATTCCATTTGTATGCGCATATTTTTCTCCGCTATGCGAATGGCTGCCTCGAGATTCGCCGCGTTAATGGTGTGATGTATATATCCGTGAATAGTGTGTGTGATTAACTTGTCCTCGGGCAGGTCGTCCTCGGAAGATATCAGCAGGATTTGTGTAGCGGAATTGGTAGCAGACAGTATATCTGCCGCATGAAAGCCGCTGAGATCATGCGTAATTCTCCAGGGGAAAATAATCACCTTTATGGAATCGGACATCTGCAAATGGGCCTGTGCCTCTATAACGGACCTGACAAGTATTATCGGTCTATCAAGCTCGGAAACGGTCTTCACAAAATCACTGGGAATGCTGTTGCTGCCGATAATGAGTAGAATATCCATATACTAGTAAATGTACTGTCCTCGCAGCTGGAGTAGCAGTTTGCGAATGCTTCCAGAGCTGACCGGCTTGGTAAGGACTGAGTCGAAGAGGGGCTGAAGATGCTGTTCCGCATCTTCAGCGGCAGTGACGGCAATTATCTGGGTGGATGGTGAATGGTTCTGTTGGTTTTCTATGCACCGAATTTCCCGGGCGGCTGTTTCTCCATTCATATGGGGCATATTGATATCCATAAGTACAAGCTCCGGCATATGGGTTCTCCACATCTCTACGGCCTTGCACCCATCCTTTGCCGTATATACAGTTATATCCGGTGAGACCTTTTGTAGCAAACTCACTGTAAGTACTCGAATAATATCATCGTCGTCGGCAACCAGGGCGGTAGAGAGCGAGAACGGGATCTCTGTTTCTACCGGAATGGAAAATGAGAAACGGCTTCCTGTTCCCTCCTTGCTTTCAATCTGCAGGGTCCCGCCAATATGGGTCAGCAGTTTCTCGGTTATTGCAAGACCAAGGCCGCAGCCGTCCTTATGCTGCCGCTGGGATGACTTTCCCCGATAAAACGGAGCAGTCAGGTGAGGAAGTGAATCCGGTTTAATTCCGGTTCCGGTGTCTGTAACGGAAAAGGTGATTTCACCAATAGTACAGCCGGCAGCAGGTTTATTGTATTCAATAGAGATGGTTATAGTACCGTTATCGGTATAGTGAATGGCGTTATTCAGCAGATTCAGCAAAGCTTGCTTGAGTCGGGTTGCATCGACGAGAATCTGGTGCGGCAGATTATTGGTGTGGTGAATGCTCAGTGTGAGTCCCTTTATATTCGCCTGAGGATAAACCATGTCGATGCTTTCCTTGACAAGCAGTTCGGGAGAAACCTTCTCTGTTGTTTCTGGAAGGTGACTGCCGGATGCATTGCTCAGGTGGGCATTAATAAGTTTGAGCAGCTGATATTCACAGGATTCAATCTTTTGTATATATTCCAACGCCGGTGTTTCCATGTTACATCCGCGAAGTAGTTCAGTATATCCAATGATACCATACAGCAGTGAACGAATTTCGTGGGATAAAAAGTGAGCAGGAAGATCAGATGATAAGTCAGATGTATGCATGGTATCCCCTGAAAAATAATAGCATGCTTCTGAGGAGGCTCGTATCACCTTTCAAGATGTAATTTTTCATGAAAACAGCAGATTGCTTCACCCTTTCAGGTGATATGCCTGTGCAGAATTATTTGGTAGTCGTGCAGCCATGGTTACTGGTATACTGCCGGGATGACGGTACAGGAACTGGACAGGGTATTGCGACAGTGGTTTCAGCCGGATCAGTTTGCCAGAGCCGACCGCTCACTGAACGGACTGCAGGTCGGCAGACGCGATGCAGTGGTTCGAAAAATCGGCACGGCGGTTGATGCGTGTCTGGAAACCTTTCTGCGAGCTAAAGAACAGGAAATTGATATGCTGTTTGTGCACCACGGGCTGTTCTGGGGATATCCGATGGCAGTTACAGATGAGCATTACCAACGTCTTCAGCTGCTGCTTGAATATGGAGTCGGGCTGTATGCAATGCATCTTCCGCTGGACCAGCATCCGAAGCTGGGGAATAATGCGTGTATGGCGGCCGAACTGGAGCTGCAGGAGGTGCGTCCGTTCGGCAGGCTTAAGGGTATGGAGATTGGTGTTCGTGGCGTGGCCCCGGAACCCATCTCTCTGGATTGGGTGTGCAGACGTTTATTTGCAGGACGGGAAAACACACTGGGGGTCCTTCCCTTCGGCACAGCGGAGATTCGCAGTGTCGGGCTGATTTCAGGCGGAGCACCGTTTGAGGTTGAGCAGGCAATCGAGGCCGGTCTGGATCTGTACATTACCGGTGATGCGAACCATATTGTGTACCATCGGGCGCAGGAAGCCGGCATCAACGTGATTTTCGGCGGGCATTATGCAACTGAGGTGTGGGGTGTACAGGCAGTCGGTCACAAACTGGCAGCAGAATTCGGTTTGGAGCATCAGTTTATTGATGTCCCCACCGGCTTGTAGTGAAGACAAAAATACATGGAACTTTGTAAGGAGTCTGGTAATGGAGAATAGTGAACGAGGGATTGCCTCAAGGCGGGATAAACTGCTGCCCGGGATTGCTGCTGTTGCGGTTTTGGCGGTTGATCAGCTTACCAAACTGCTGGTGGTTATGAATATTGAGTATACGCGCCCGCCGCAGGTTGCGTTTCAGTTTTTTGGTGACTTTTTCCAGATTATTCACACCCGCAATCTGGGTATTGCCTTCAGCATGGGGCGCGGCCTGCCGGAAACCTGGCGTTCCGTTCTGTTTGTTTTGCTGCCCCTGCTGGTTATGATCGGGTTGGCTGTGTATTACTGGCGTACCAATGAGCTGTCACAAGCGCAGCGATGGTTTATCGCAGTAATTGTTGGAGGCGGACTGGGAAATCTGATCGATCGGTTCTTCCGGTCGGAAGGTGTTGTTGACTTCCTTGATGTCCGGATTTACGGCTTGTTCGGGATGGAGCGATGGCCGACCTTTAATATTGCCGATGCAGCGGTAGTGGTTGCAGGAATACTGTTTATGGGATCGATCCTTATCGAGGACATACGAAACAACAGAAGGGAGAAAGGGAATGAATAAGGGTTTAAATACAGTGCTGTTTATGATCGCGGGGGTGCTTTTCAACCTGGTCGTGATGGGGGTAGTGTTTATTGCACTCATCTTTATTCTTTCCCGGGTCTTTGCTCCTATGGTAAACGAACAGGTTGGTCAGATTCTTCTGGTGGTTTCCCTGCTGGGCTCAATTGCCGTAAGCCTGTTTACCTATCATCGCGTGGTGCGTTATCTGCAGAAGAAGATCGACTTCGGGAAGTACTTTATTGCGTTTATGGGGGACGGAAAAAAGTAAGTCCTTCCTGCGGGAATCAATAGCCGTCGGACAAGGATCGGTTTCGGTCTTTCTTGCTCAGTTCGTTGTATACGAATCCGCGGTTCTTTAAACGATCCTTTACATCCTGAGGGAAGGGGGTGTAGCGCCAGAGTATGTCGCGAACCTCCCGTTCCAGCTTCTGGGTTCCTTCACTTTCTTTGGTGATCCAGAGGATATAATCCTGAATAAACTGCTGACGGACATCGCCCTTCAGTTTCGCATCGGTAAACCACTGATAGTACCAGCCGGTGAGGCCTTCCTCCATCCAGTAATGTGCAGCCTTTTCTTTGGCGACCTGCCAGCGCAGATCTGCCAGGGCGGCTATTACCGCGATACGGGGATCCTTGGGGTACATGGGTATTGCCAGTCGACCGCGGCTGGTAGCCTTGTTAAAGCGGTCGAAGGGTTCCCAGCAGATTCCGTTTTCGCCGTAACAGGGAATGAGAATAATGTTGGGCACAATGCGGTTTGTTTGCTGTTTGAAGGTCCTCAGGAAGATACCGGGATCCAGTCTTTCAACATCCGCCAGGATATTAATGGTGTTTTCGCGGGTGCAGATATCGTATACACTGCCTCGAAAATACGGCTTGTACAGCAGCGGGAAGTGATTCCCCTGGCGTCCAACGCAGAGCTTGGCCATTTGACGAACGGTAGACATCTCCTTCGAGGCCAGGCTTGAATCCATTGCGGAGGTCTGCTCCAAATAATCCTCGGTTTGCGAGGACAGGCTGTCCATCTCGTCTTTATAGCGTTCAAGCTCGCGGAATGCACGCTCCAGTTCGCGGTTTATGCGTCCTATAGTCCGTATGGCAGAGAAGATATCGCCCAGTGAGTTCTTCTGGGTTTCGGAAAGCGGTGCTTCCAGGGCATCGCCGAGATCCCCCCGTTTTTCACGCTGATTCAACAGCTGAACGGTTTGGGAGCACAGTCGAAGCTGGTCATTTAATTCCTGGTTTTTGGTGCGGATCAGAGTGCATTGGGCATCGTACTGACCCCGCCGCTTGGCCAGGTTCTCGTTTACTCGCGCCTGACTTCCGCGTGGTCCCTTTGTTTCATCTGTGGCGGAGGCGGCAACCTCTCCGCTTCCGACGAAACGAACCCATTCATCTACATAATAGACAGAATCACCGCTGCGATTGCGCAGGGGGATGCTTTCCAGTGTTTTACGCTGCCGCTTGTCGATCATGGTCGGGACAAGCAGTCCGAATCGCAGTGCAAGACGCTTTTCGGAGTCCTCGGGGGCATTGGTTTTTGCCGCCAGATTAGCCGCCAGTTCCCAGAAGGCCGGCTGCAGCCTTCCGCGGAATACCGAGCGGTCCTGCGGATCTTCCGCCTTCAGAAACCCGGCGATGAGCGAGTGCAGGCGCTTTGAGATTTCCCCTTCCCCGATAAGCACTTTCTTGTAATAGTCGGGATTCGAGAATTTTCCGTGCGGATTATCGTTGGTTAATGATTCGAATCTGGTAAATTGCTCGGCTTCGGAAGACTCGTCTTCTTCGGGTGTTAAAAAGGCTGGTGATTTTGCCTGAAGATCGGGGTCGTCCTGGAAGAGTTCGGCAAAGTCCGGAACGTCTTCGATCCCACTTCCGCCATTCGGTGAGTAACACACACGCAGTGTACAATGCTGTGGAATCAATTGATCTTTAAGCATGATATAATACTTGGAGGTGACGGGATTCGAACCCGTGACCCCGTGAATGCCATTCACGTACTCTAGCCAACTGAGCTACACCCCCAAATGATGTACAGATAGTACGTATAACGAATAGGAATGTCAAGCTTTCACCGATAGCTATCCCACATGCCGCATGAGCGGATTTATCTGATGAGCGGGCTGCGGAATTCCGACCAGGTATCCGGTTCTGATACAGGATTCAAAGAGATCCTTGCTGATATATTCCTCGGAATCACTCTCTCCGTACGGTGTTGTGCTGTGGATATGAATGTAGAAACCGTCTTCTTCTTCCCGCAATATTTCCATGTAGGTATCTATACCGTGCATCCCTTTGACGCGAAACAATGTCATAGTGTTCCCTCCATTGATATATTTTCGGCAGTTCTTTGATGCATATAAGCGATATCGCTATAGTATTGGTATGCAGCATCATAAGATTACCGCCGAGGTATGTGCAGAGTATCTGCACGATCCGGGACATGTGTTCGTTTTTCCCTCCGAAATCATTGCCGCGCAGTGGAGGGGACAGTCCCTCGGGCAGGCGATTGATGCCCGGCGCTGGATATCCTGGGATCAGTTCAAACAGTATACGCTGGATGTGGTCGTCGGGGCCGGAAACGGGGAGGACGGCCGGCCTGCGGTGGACCCGGTACCGGCAAATGCAGCAGTACGCGCCCTCTGTGCGGATGCGATGCTGCAGGAGAGCGCCTTTCCGACCCTGGTTGCCGAGGGGGCGCAGAGGGGAACCTTTCGACGCTTTTTTGCAAGACTGCTTCCGACTGCACTGCGCCTTGAGGAGCATACACGGCTGGATGACGCGCTTGGTCCGGCACAGGCTGAAGACATCCGTCGTATCGCCCGTGAGTACCGTGCGTTTCTGCAGCGGACACATATGTTCGAACCCTCGGCTGCACTGGGGAGGGTTAATACCCGGGGAGCGGTATATCACCTGTTTGCTCCGGAGGTCCTGGAGGATTTTCCCGAGATCGAGACAGAAATTCGCAGCTGCCGGGATATTCTCATCCACACAGCACAGGACAGCACGCCACCGGTACTGCATCACTTTTCCAGCATCCGGGGGGAGATACGTCATGTATTCGGGCAGATAGAGGATCTGCTGCGCAGGGGTGTACCCTGGGATCAGATTGCGATAAGTGCGGTAGATCTTGAGGCGATTCTGCCGCATGTGCAGCGGGAGGCACGGCTGCGTGGGCTCCCGCTGAATCCGAGGCTCGGCCGCCCGCTTGCGGAAACCGCGGGCGCAGCGGTTTTTACCGGACTGATAGAGCTCGGCGGTACGCAGATGGGGTATGCAGCAGTGCGCGACTTTGCGCTGCATGGCGGGATACCCTTTGCCAACCCCGATGTTATGCGGGCCCTGGCAGCCTTTGGCCGGCGGTGGCGATGCTGGGGCAGATTCGGGCGGCTGGATCTATGGGAGCAGGCATTTTCCCGGGCCAAATACCTGGAGTCCGAATTCGGAGCCGAGGGAAGCTTTTTTACGGCATACCCGGATGCGGATCTGACGATGGTCCGCGATGCCTACCAAGCCTTACGTGCAGTGGTTCGCGGGGTACACAACGCAGGCAGTATGGCGGAACTGAGAGCGCGGTTTTTTTCCTGGTATAACGAGTGGATTAATGCCGACGGATGGGATCCTGCCGGAGAGCGTGAGCTTCAGTCCGCACTGGAGGTTCTCGGCAACCTGATACGACTGGAAAGCCGGGTTGAGATTGTGGTGTCCAGTCCGATACGGGTTTTTGTCGAAATGCTGGCGGATACCGTATATCTTCAGGCCGGAGGCCGCGGGGTGCCGGTATATCCCTACCGGGTGGCTGCCGGCGGCTGTATTCCGTACCACTTTGTCATTAACCTGCATCAGGACGGAATCGAGGTTCTGTCCGGCGGGATAGGCTTTTTGCGTGAGGATCAGCAGGAGGCCCTTGAACTCAAGGCGCGGGATAATACCGTGGAGTTTCTGCGGGCGTACAGCGCCTACGGCAGTAACTACGTGTGGTTCAGCGGGAACGCGGGAATCAGCGGAGGGATTCATGCTGTCCCGGCGCTGTATCTGGAACCGGAGTATGAGGGTCTGGTCCAGGAGACGGAGCCGGAACCGGGCAGTGAGCGCCTGGAGATGCAGTGGTGGGCTGCGGCAGAAACTGATGCACCCCCGCGGCTTTCAGAAACCCTGCTGCATGGTGTTGAGCATTTTAGCGTTACCAGGAAGACGGGTTCGGAGTTTGATTTTACCAGACGGCCTGCGGGGTCCGGGGAGGCCGGGGCAGCTGCGGCGGCCGGGACGCGAGATAAAGCTGGTGCGGCCGGAGCGGCTGAAACAGAAGAAGCAGCTGCGACAGCTGGTGCGGCCGGAAAAGCCGGTCCCGACCCAGCCGCGCATGCAGAACCGGCCGGAGATGCCCTGGTCGAGGCAATCGC
>CAZANF010000074.1:0-11599 GCA_964486425.1 uncultured Spirochaeta sp.
AGCCGCCTGAAGCAGGTGAGGCTGAGACTGAGACTGAGACTGAGACTGAGACTGAGACTGAGACTGAGACTGAGGCTGAGACTGAGGCTGAGACTGAGGCTGAGACAGTGGAGCCGCCTGAAGCAGGTGAGACTGAGACTCGGGGGGCGGGGTCCGAAGAGGCGTCTGAGGCAGCTGGTGCGGACACCGCAGCTGGAGGGACGGATGAGATAGATGAACCGCATAGCGCTGAATTCGAGGAGTCCCCGGTAATTCATGTGTCCTTTTCCCGGCCCCGTCAAATGGAACAAGAGCCGGAAGCTGCTGGAGAAGCAGATGAAGAAACCGGATCAGACGCATCAACAGAAGATGAGGTGTTTTATGAGTCAGAGCCTGAGTTTGCTCCTGATGACGAGCTTGCTTATGAGGGCGAGCTTGCTCCTGATGACGAGTCCGAGGACGAAATTGAAGAGCCGGATGAGGAGCAGGATGAGGAATTCGAGGCGCTGCAAAGAGACGAGCGGATTCTGGCCGATGCCCCGCCTCCGAAGCGTATTACCAGGGGCCGCTACTCCGTTCCTGTAGACGGGCTGCTTGATCAATATGAGAATAATTCCGTCGGGGTAATCGGACCGGAGACAAAGGCTGCCGGCCAGGCATTAAAGGAAACCCTGAAAGAGTTTAATATAGATGCGGAAGTCACCGGTATTCGCAAGGGTCCGGTTATTACCATGTTCGAGATTCTGCCGGCGCCTGGGGTTAAACTGGCGAAGATCACCTCGCTTGCAGATAATATTGCTCTGCGCCTGGCTGCTCAATCGGTTCGCATTGTTGCTCCGATTCCCGGCAAGCATGCGGTTGGTATCGAGATTCCAAATCAATCGCGCAGTCTGGTGTCGTTTGGTGAGCTTCTTCATGAAAAGCGCTTCACCCAGCGGGATATCGGGATTCCCCTGGCTCTGGGAAAGGATATTCCCGGTGATGCGCAGATCATCGATCTTACCAAAACCCCGCATTTGCTGATTGCAGGTGCAACAGGGTCCGGTAAATCGGTCTGTGTAAACAGTATTATCTGTTCAATCCTGTATCGGCACGCTCCAGAGGATGTCCGGCTTATCCTGATCGACCCGAAGATCGTGGAACTCAAGTTCTACAATGACATACCACATCTTTTAACCCCGGTTATTACCGATCCGAAACGAGCCTTCCAGGCGCTGCAGTATGCAATCTATGAGATGGAGCGACGCTACAGCCTGCTGGATGCCATGGGTGTGCGTGATATCGCTTCATATAACCGCAGGATCAAGGAGCGTGAACTTGCTACGGCCAGTTTGCCGTATATCGTGATTGTGGTGGATGAGTTTGCCGACCTGATGGCGACCAGCGGCAAGGAGCTGGAGTCGACGGTAGCGAGGCTGTGCGCCATGAGCCGGGCGGTTGGAATCCATCTGGTACTGGCAACCCAGCGACCGTCAACAGATGTTATTACCGGGCTTATAAAGGCGAATATTCCCTCCCGGATAGCCTTTATGGTTGCCAGCAAGGTTGACAGCAGAATCATCATAGACACCGGCGGGGCTGAAAAGCTGCTTGGCCGCGGCGATATGCTGTTCACCAGTGCATGGGATCCCTTTCCCTTTCGAATGCAGGGTGCCTTCTTGTCCGAGGATGAGGTTGAGCGTGTTGTCAGTCACGTGAAAACACTGGGTGAGCCGGATTATATCGATGACGAAATCTTTATCGATGATGATGAAGAGGAGGGTTACGCGCAGCCGGAGCTTGAGGACCCGCTCATGGAAAAGGCGGTAGATATAGTTGTCAGCGCAAACAAGGCTTCGGCATCGTACCTGCAGAGACGCCTGAAAATCGGGTATAACCGGGCTGCACGACTGGTCGAAGAAATGGAGCGCATCGGTATAGTCGGCCCGCAGAATGGAAGCAAGGCGCGGGATGTGATCGGGACACCGCAGGAATAGGTCGCAGAATCAGCGGCTCTGGAGTAAAGTAACGAGCTGGGCCAAAGCGTTTTATGTCCACTTGTATGTAGTAATCGAAATTAATAGCTACCTTTTGGTAGCCTTTTTATTTTCCTTGCGTTCCTGAGCAACTAGCTTTATTATAAAGAATATTGCATATCGGCCGTCAGGCCGAGAAATGTACAGGAGGATTTCATGAAGCTTAAGTGGATTTTGGCTGCCGTAGTTTTTGCCGCAGCCTTTTTGTTTACCAGCTATGGCCAGCAAGAGGTTGTAGACACTGAGGGCGATGCCTCGGGACAGTTCGAGGGTCTTCTGGATGTCGAGCATACCGGCTGGGAGCAGGGACAGCGTGGGGGCAGGTTCGTGTTCTCGGTATTCGGAAGTGATCCGAAAACCTTTAACACTATTGTGGGGGCGGAAACATCAACCACAAATATAACGGATCGTCTGTATGCAAGTCCGGTGCGCCGGAACCAGATGACTTTGGAGTGGGAACCCTGGGCGGCCGAGAGCTATGTAATCTCTGAAGATGAGCGAACCATTACCTTTACCCTGCGCGAAGATATGCGCTGGTCTGACGGCGAGCCGATTGTGGCCAGCGATTTCGTAGATGCGGTCAACGAGATCTATATGGATCCGGCGGTTGAAACAAACTATCGAAACGGATTGATGCCCAGCGGTGAGCCGACGGTCTGGGAAGTGATTGATGATCAGACCTTTTCGGTTACGATGCCGTTTGTGTACGCAGGTATTATAAACGCAACAGATGTTCCACCGCTGCCGATGCATATTCTTCGCCCCATTCTCGAGGAAGAGGGTCCTGAAGCCATGAATACTCTCTGGGGTGTGGATGCGGATGTAACCGAGGTAGTTGGTAACGGCCCTTTCAAGCTTGTCAGCTATTCTCCCGGACAGCGTGTAGTGCTGGAGCGGAACGAATACTATTTTGAAGAAGACGAATGGGGTACCCAGCTGCCGTACCTTGACGAGGTCGTAGTCGAGTTCCTGCCGGACCAGGACACCCAGCTTCAGCGCTTTCTGGCAGGGGAGCATGACTTCCTGCATATGCGCGGCGAGGATGTCTCTATCGCCCTGGACCGCAAGGAAGAGGTCGGCTTCGAGATCTACAGCGTTGGTCCGCGCGCAACCACCAACTTTATTGCATTCAACCAGAATCCGAACGGTATCAGCGAGCCGGAACTGACCTGGCTCTCCAACAAGACCTTCCGTCAGGCAATGGCGCACCTGGTAGACCGCCAGACCATGGTGAACAATATCATGTTCGGCTACGGCTATCCGCAGTATTCATTTGTACCGAGTATCTCACCATATTACTGGGAGGGTGCCCCGGACGCTGCTTTTCAATACGATCCTGAAGAGGCTGCCGACATGCTGGACTCAATCGGATATGTGGATCAGAATGGCGACGGCTGGCGGCAGGACGAAGACGGCAACCGGATTTCACTTGATCTTCGCACGAATGCAGGAGCCCGCGAGCGTGAGGCTATGGGCGAGCTCTTTGCTCAGGATGCCGCTGAGATTGGGATTGAGATTCGATTTCAGCCCGAGGATTTTAACACACTGGTCGGGCGGCTTACCTCTACATATGACTGGAACCTGATCCTGATCGGTCTGACCGGATCTGTTGACCCGATAAGCGGGGCAAATGTGTATCCCTCCGACGGAAACCTGCATATGATCGAGCCGGAGCAGGAAAGCCCACGACGCGACTGGGAAGCCCGAGTCGACGAGGCCTGGGATTTTGCCAATAACACCACCGATGAAGAGCAGCGGATTGAGGGATACCAGACCCTTCAGCAGATCTGGATTGAAGAGGTGCCGTGGGTATTTACCACGAACGCCGCACTCATACATGCCTATGGCAACGAGTGGGGTAATATCAAGCCCCAGCCGGTAAGCGACTATGAGTGGGACGGTATCCTGCATCGAATTTACCAGAAACAGTAAGCCTAATATTTTGCGGTGCGGCCGGTAAGCGGCCGCACCCCTTCAAGGTCGGTATACATGAATTTAACATTTCTTTCGAATCTCACGGAGCGGACGGATTACCGAATCACCTTTGTGCTGGATCCGCTGCTGTGGCTGCTGTTTGTTACAGCCGGCGGTGCAGGCTGGATAGCGGGTTTGCTGGCTGCGGAGACGGTCATGTGGATGGTTCGTCTGCTGTGGATCAGTCCGATGATGCTTCGCTTTATTCTCCGCCGGCTTGTGCACATGATCCCTATTGTGTTAGCGGTGGTGGCAATCGGCTTCGGTCTCATTCAGCTGGCTCCAGGTGATGTGTTTACCCGGATGCTTGTTGACCCAAATATTCGTCCCGAGGATGTGGCGATGTTTCGCCAGCAGTTTGGACTGGACCAGCCCTGGTATGTTCAATTTTTTCGCTATATATGGAATGCCCTGCGCGGGAATTTCGGCTACTCAATGACCTTGCGCGCACCGGTATTTTTTCTTGTTCAGCAGCGAGCAGCAGCAACAATACTGCTCTCTGTAACCTCTCTGGCCTTTGCCTGGATAGTCAGCGTTCCTTTCGGGATAATCGCGGCTACCAATCAGTATAAATGGAAGGATCAGCTCATCTCGTTTTTTGCGTTTTTTGGTCTGGCAATTCCCAACTTCTTCCTGGCTTTTTTGCTTCTCTATATAATCTCCACGACCGGTTTTCGACTCCTGCCGATCGGCGGTATGACCAGTATTGATCATGCGCAGATGAGTGCGGTGGGACAGTTTATTGATATCGCCCGTCATTTGGTTCTGCCTGCGTTTGTAATCGGGACCAGTCAGATGGCGCAGCTCACCCGCTACATGCGCGGTAATATGCTCGAGATCATGAATCAGCAGTATATCGTTACTGCACGGGCGAAGGGACAGACCGAGAACAAGGTTATCTATCGGCACGCCTTACGAAACGCGATAAATCCCATGATTACCATCCTTGGATTTCAACTGGGCTTGATCATGTCCGGGGCAGCGCTGGTGGAAAACGTTATCGGATGGCCGGGACTCGGTCGTTTGATTCTTGAGGCTCTGCTGCAGCAGGATATGTACATGGTCATAGGCAGTCTGATTTACGGTGTGATTCTGTTGGTTATCGGTAATCTTTTTGCAGATATTCTGCTGGCGGTGGTAGATCCAAGGATACGGGTGAACTAGATGAAATTGAACACAGATTTAGCAAACATGAATCCCCCGAATGCGGATGACATTGCCGCAGATGCCCAGGAAGAAGCAGATGGGCGGGGACAGTCCCTGTGGTCGGTATATCTGCGCCGCTTTCGCAAGCATACCCTGGGTAAGGTTGGATTAATTATCCTGATTGTGCTGTATACGTGTGCGCTGTTTGCAGATGTTCTGTCGCCGTTTACCATGAGCTGGACGGACAGAACCAAGTCCTATCACCCGCCGACCCAGATTCAATTGATACATCAGGGAGAGGACGGTACCCGTCTGCGTCCCTTCGTCTATGAACAGCGAATTGTCAACCAGGCGCAGCGCAGCTACGGGGTTATTCCCATGCGTGCACTTCGGGCGGTCACGGTAGAGCCAAGGCCTGACAGGGCTGAGCGGCGAATCGTAACAACCGGTCGCACGGCACAGGAGCGGCGTGATGCTGTAATAGCCGGTATCCAAAGGCATTACCGGCTGTCTGAATCCGATCCAATCCTGACCCGGCTGACGGAGGAGATTCGTGATATTGAGTCCCTGGGGGATGTCGACGAGCATCGCAAGGTCACACTTGGTACTCGCACAGTTGATGGGGTTGAGATACCGATTGAGATATGGCTGGCCAAGGGGAACAAGAACTTTCTGCAGCTGTTTGGCGAAGGTGTTCCCCACCGATTCCTCTTTTTCGGGGTGACCAACCGGCATGTGCTGACCTCTCCAACCGGCGGATTCTTTCTGTTCGGAACGGACCAACTGGGAAGAGACCTCCTGTCCCGTCTCCTGCACGGGAGCCGGGTATCGTTGTCGGTCGGCATTCTCGGCGCTGCAATCACCTTTATATTCGGGATAATCATCGGGGGAATTTCCGGCTATTTCGGTGGAATTATCGATACCATCCTCATGCGACTGTCCGAGATTGTAATCGCGTTTCCATCGCTGTACCTGCTTTTTACCCTGCGGGCCAGTTTTCCGCCCGGTCTCGATTCAACGCAGATATACCTGCTTATTGTCATGATACTTTCACTGGTGGGGTGGGCAACCCTGGCGCGTGTTATCCGTGGTATGGTGCTGTCTATCAAGACCGAGGATTATGTGCTGAGCGCCCGTACCATGGGTCTTTCGGACTGGAAGATTATTCGCAGGCATGTACTGCCGAATACATTCAGCTATTCGATCATTCAGGTGACTCTGGCGATTCCCGGATTCATTTTAGGTGAAGCTGCGCTGAGTCTGCTTGGGCTGGGGATAACCGAGCCGCAAGCCTCATGGGGGCTGATGCTCTCGGTGGCGAGAAGTACGCGGGTGGTAAGCAATTTCCCCTGGATACTTATCCCCGGGTTTGCAATATTTCTGGCGATTCTTGCCTGGAACTTCCTCGGAGACGGTGTGCGTGATTCAATGGATCCGCGCAGCAAGCATTAAGCTCAGCAGAAATAAAGGGTTAATATGGGCGAAAAACTATTAGAGGTGAAGAACCTCAAGACATACTTTGATATGCATGGCTACACCGTGCGTGCGGTTGACGGGGTGGATTTTCATATTGAACATGGAGAAACCCTCGGTATAGTCGGTGAGTCCGGCTGCGGTAAAAGTCAGACCTCCATGTCGATAATGCGGCTGGTGCCGGATCCTCCGGGAAAGATTGTGGACGGTGAGGTGCTGTTCCGCGGTAAGGATCTGCTCAAACTGAAAGAGGAGGAGATGCGTCGTATTCGCGGAAATGACATATCGATGATATTTCAGGAGCCGATGACCTCGCTGAACCCGGTTTATACGGTCGGGTACCAGATATCCGAGGTACTTATGCTGCATCGTGATATGTCCAAACAGGAAGCTCTCAGCGAGAGTGCCCGGCTGCTGGGCGAAGTCGGGATAAGCGACCCGAAATCGCGTGTGCATGAGTATCCCTTTCAGCTGTCGGGGGGACTGAGACAGCGAGTCATGATAGCGATGGCTATGGCCTGTGAACCTGCGGTGATGATCGCGGATGAGCCCACTACAGCTCTTGATGTCACTATTCAGGCCCAGATTCTGCGCCTGATGACCCGTCTCAAAGCGGAGCGCGATACTGCAATCATGTTCATCACCCATGACCTGGCGGTTATAGCCAATTTCAGTCAGCGGGTTATGGTTATGTATGCCGGCGTGGTAGTCGAAACTACCAGCGTGCAGAACATTTTCAAGCAGGCGATGCATCCGTATACGCAAGGGCTGCTCGGCTCGATTCCGGTCCTTGGCGAGAGTAAGTTTAACCCCGACGGCAGCAGGCGCCTGCTGCAGGCAATCCCTGGAACCCTGCCGGACCCGAAACGTCCTCCGCAGGGCTGCCGGTTTGCATCACGCTGCCCTAAGGTCATGCCCAAGTGCCATGTCGCCGAGCCGGCTCTGGTATATCGTGAGGACGGACATCAGGTGCGCTGTTATTTATATGGCGATGAGGTGCGCCCGAAGTCGGAAACAGATACACAGCAGGAGGCTGCACATGCAAAATAAGCTGCTTGAGGTACGCGGCCTGCGCAAGACCTTTCCCGTGAAGGCAAGTCCGTTTTCCGGCAAAAACCTGAGTCTCAAGGCTGTAGACGGCGTGGACATGGATATCTACAAGGGCGAAACAATCGGGCTTGTCGGAGAATCCGGCTGCGGAAAAACCACGATTGGCCGCTGTCTCCTTCGGCTCTATGAGCCGGATGCGGGACGGGTATATCTTGATCCGGAGAGTCATCGATCGGTAATTAAAACGATAGATGAAATGGATGCCGCGCGTTTTGAATTAAGCACTCGCATCGGTGAACTTGAATCCGCCGCACATGTGAAGGGGACTCGCCCCGAACTGCGCAGCATGTGGCGCGAATCCCATAAGCTCAGAGCTGCAGCTGATAAACTGGCAGCCAAGGTCGATATTCTCTCGATGGGCAGGGCGGATCTGAAGGCTGCACGCAAGCGGATTCAAATGGTGTTTCAGGATCCCTGGGCCGCATGGAATCCGATGATGCTGGTAAAGGATCTGGTTGTAGAGGGGCCGAGGGAGTTCGGAACCCACAAGGGTGCGGGGCTGGATCGCTGGGTCGGTGAATTGCTGGATAAGGTTGGGCTGCCGCGGGCTGCCGCCAACCGTTATCCCCATGAGTTTTCCGGTGGGCAGCGTCAGCGAATATGCATCGCCCGGGCACTGGCGGTAAATCCCAGTCTCATAGTCTGTGATGAGCCGGTGAGTGCTCTGGATGTGTCCATACAGGCTCAGGTACTGAACCTGCTGATCTCGCTGCAGGACGATTTTGATCTTACCTATGTTTTTATTGCTCATGATTTGAGCGTAGTACAGTATATCTCCGACAAGGTAGCGGTGATGTATCTGGGAAAAATGGCGGAAAAGGCTGATGCTCACAAGTTGTATGCGAATCCGCGTCATCCCTATACCATCAGCCTGCTTTCTTCGGTTCCGGTTGCAGACCCGGATTATACCGGTACCGGGACTATTTTACAGGGGGATGTGCCGAGCCCGATCAATCCTCCATCCGGCTGCAGCTTTCATCCGCGTTGTCCGAATGCCATTGATCGCTGTCGTGTGGATGTACCGAAGCTGGAAAAGAACCAGGACGGGCATGTTATCGCCTGCCATAACCCCCCGAATGGATGAGTTGAAATGATTTCGGTCAAGTCGCGATATATTCTCAAGGCTACGGACCCCCGGAAACCTGCACTAATCATAAATCCGCTGCGTCGTATCGGGTTTGCTGCTGTTGCCGTGTTGCTTGTTGTCGCGGCGGTGATGGGTCTGTCTGCGGCGCCTGGATCTCTCGGCCAGAACCAGTTGGGAACCATGCTGTATGCAGTCCTGACCCTGGGCAGTATAGTCACAGCCGCTGCATCGCGTGCTGTTATCTTCGATACGGCCGACGGATATATTTACCGGCGACATGCTTTTTTCGGGGTACCTGTTGACCGCAGCGATATACCGCTTGCGGAGGTGAAGTGCCTGCGTGTGGCTGCACTCAGGCTGATACCCGGAAGCGGGAGGCGGTTCGAGAAAAAAAAGCGGTATTATCGTCTGGAGGTTGCCATGAGCGACCATAACTTGCGGCTTGAGGATGGCACGGATGGAGATGAGCTTGTTTCCATCGGCAAAACCCTTTCCCGACTGATCGGGAAGCCGTTCTCATTTGAAGAATTTTGATTACTTGATATACTTTTCATTATGGATAACGAACATAGCGCGGCAGATTCAGACCTTCATGAACAGATCCGCAGACTGGACGAAGAAAATTATAATCTGAAGCGATTGCTGAATACGAATCCCGATACGGGATTGCCGATTCGCCGGTTGTTTGAGCGGCGCCTGCGCGAGACATTCGAGAACACCGCCGGAGACAAGGGCAGTGTTGCGGTCGCGGTGATCCGGCTGGATAGCACCTATGATCGAATCAAGGATACCCGCGACGCCGGCAAGGCGCTGCTGGTAAAGACCATCCTCAGAATGCGCCGGATTCTCGGTAACCAGATCTTCCAGTCGGACCGTCTGGATGAATTTCTGTGCATTCTATCCAGTGACACCCCCAAGGATACCTTTCTGCCGCTCTTCGAGAAGGTGGCTGCTGCTGTTTCCGCTCGCCATGAGCCGCCTGCTGATGATATCAGTCTTGGCTGCCATACAGGTATTGCGGTGGCCGAGAAGGGGCATGAAACGGCTCCCCAGCAGCTCATGTGGCAGGCTGCAATGGCGCTGCATGAGGCAATGCGGAGCGGGCAAGGCATGCTGTACTATTCCCAGGAATTAGGTAATCGGAGTCGGGCGAAAACCGAACTGGAAAACGACCTGCGGGAGCAGGTGCGTAACGGTTTTTTGCAGTTCTATCTGCTGCTGCAGCCGATTGTGGACAAGCAGGGCACAATTCTGGGGGCAGAGGTTCTGGTTCGCTGGAAACATCCGGAGCGCGGGCTTATCTCGCCGAATGTGTTTATTCCGATGGCAGAGGACAACGGGTATATACGGCATATAGGACAGTGGGCGCTGTATCGCTCGCTGCGCTCGCTGGCCGACCTGCGGGTGATGGGGTTTACCGGGTACTTTTCGGTGAATATCTCGCCAATCCAGTTCCAGCAGCCGGATCTTGTGGAGCGTATCCAGGGAATACTATCGGGGATGAATATGGATGGGACTGTGCTGCAGCTGGAACTGACGGAGGGGGCCCTGATGCAGAATATCCAGGAGGTAGCCCTGAAGGTTGTTGCGCTGAGGGCGCTTGGCATTCGCTTTGCGATCGACGATTTCGGAACAGGATATTCTTCCCTGCGTTATCTGCAGGACTTTCCGGTCGACACCATAAAGATCGACAGCTCCTTTGTACAGGGCGTTCCCGAGCACCGGAATCGTCAGGAAATCGTACGCACGATACAGGCGATGGCATCCGGCCTTGGGGTTCATACACAGGCTGAAGGGGTAGAAACCGAGGCGGAGAGAGCATTCCTGCTGCAACAGGAATGTGATTTTTTGCAGGGATACTACTTTAGTCCGCCGGTCGACCTGGGTCGATTCAGTCAGCTTATAACCAGTGGAAGGAAGCTGCCCGCATGATTACTGTAACGCTTGCCTCCGGCTCCTATGCGGAGGCTGTTCGTCATTGCGACCACCCGGCAGAATTTGCCAACGGCGTGGAGCTGAGAATCGATACCTGGGAGGCTGTTGATCCGGTTGAAGTCGGTCACTGTCTTGAACAATGCCGTCGAAGGTATACGAATGTTATTCTGACCATGCGCTTGCAGAGGGACGGAGGTGCATGTACCGCCGGCCGACGCAGGCGCAACCGGATTCTGCTTGAATGCGTCAGGAAACTTCCGCCGGATGTGTATGTGGATCTGGAGATTGAACAGCTAGGATCCGGGGAGGACGACAAGCTTTGCACGGCAATTGCTGAGGCCGGCGGCAGGGTAATTCGTTCGTATCACAGTTTTGAGCCGGGAGTGGATATGGATGCCCTGCAGCAGCTTGGCAGGGTTTCCGGTGCCGAGCTGCCGAAGGCCGCCGTTATGCCGGAATCTACCGGGGATCTGCTGCAGCTGCTGATGTTCGCCCGAAGCTTCCGTCCCGGTGATCAGATTGTGTTGGGGATGGGTGAATGGGGGATGCCTTCGCGCATGTGTCCGCTGGTCTTCGGCTCACGCTGGACATATGCCGCAGACAGCAGCGGCCCTGCAGCCCCCGGTCAGCTTACGGCGGCGGAGCTTGCCATACGCTGCCGGACTCATCTGCATACCCCGGCGACGAAGTATTTTGCCATTTTCGGAAATCCGGTGATGCATTCGCGCTCCCCGGAATTTCATAACCAGCGTTTTGAAGAGGCCCGGTCTCCTGCCGTGTCTGTTCCGTTTCCTCTTCTCTCTTCCTCTTCCCTCCTCCTTTTCCTTCCTCCCTTTCCTCTTTTCCTCTTTTCTTTCCCCCTTCCTCCCCCTCCTTTCTT
>CAZANF010000075.1:0-11593 GCA_964486425.1 uncultured Spirochaeta sp.
CCGATGGTGTAATCATTTCTCTCCAGGCTGCTGTAATAGTCTTCGCCGGCACTCATCTGCTCAATATGGACGGTGATTTCGGTATGTTCTTCGATTGCCTGTTTGTACACTTGAGCAATCCGATTCTGCTCGGACCCGTCGGCTATTCGGATCGTAATGTCGGCAAGCCCCCGACCAAGAGGGTAGCCGGCTGTCTGAAGCAGTTCAAGGCCGGCATCTACGTCCTGTGAATGAATGCTGTCTGCTTTTTCATAACCGGGAATCTGGGGAACCAGTTGATCCGTAGGGGTATAGTAGACCTGGTCGGTACGGATCTCCTCCCAGGGTATCAGCATTGTCAGCCCCCGGCGAATCCGGGAATTGCGGTAAGCCTCCTGCCGATGGTTGAAAAAGAAGAATGATGTACTGAACACCGGATTAGCCAAAACAAAATCGGGGTTTCGTACCTCACTGAAATCGAAATTTCCCATCGCCCATTGAATCTCACCCTCGTTGAAATGTTCGGTCACCTCCTGCACATCTTCGCTGAAATCAATGCGGATACGATCCAGCTGGATTCTGTGAGCATCCCAATAGTGCGGGTTGGGTACAAATTCCATATAATCATCGGTAAATGATTCCAGTTGATAGGGACCGCTACCGTGCAGGGATTCAAGTTCGTGCCAGTTTTCCTGTGCCAGCTGATCTGGATGGATGACGGTCATGCTCTGGTGCGACAGCATATCAAGGAAGTACGGTGCAGGAGCGGTTAAACGGATCTGCAGAGTGCGATCATCGACCGCCTCAATGCGAACCTTCTGCCTTGATCCATTGCCGGAACGATATTCTCTGGCGCCTTCAACAACGTCCAGGAAACCGGAGAAGGGGCTTGGGTCCGCGGGATCAAGATGGGCAAGGAAGGTGTGCACAAAATCCTGTGCCGTGACCCTGGTTCCATCCGAGAAACCGGCGTTTTCACGCAGGAAAAAGGTGTACTCGGTCCCGTCGCCGTCGATCTCCCAACGACTCGCAGCTCCGGGAATCGGCTGCAAGCCGACCGGATCCGGGATTACCAGACCCTCATACAAAGCGGTATAGAGTTGTGCCTCAAATGACGAGTACGACCTCAGCGGATTGAGGGAAACCTCAGCCGGAAAGGCCGAGATAACCAGGCTTTTATCACCCGTCTGTGCATGCAGCAGGGCTGCCGGTACAGTACCAAAGACAGATGATAATACGATAACAGCAATATACGTGACTTTAATGGAAGTAAAAGATTTCATATGTACCTTCCAATATAGTGGAAATGAGCCAAACGAAGAAGGCTTAACCGAAGAAAGGGCTTACATCTTACCCAAAACATGCCGAATAACTGAACAGGAGTCTGTATGAAGCGAATTACCTGGTTTGGAATAGTGGTGTTTGCAGTCGGCTGTCTGCAACTGGTTTTTGCGGACCGCCCTTCTATGCTGGAGGAGATAGATTTCAAGTCGGCCTATCTGTACCCTTCCGGGCCCGAGTCTTTCTATCTGCGCAATGTGCAAATAGACGGGGTACCTCATTCTGTACAGTTAAGACAGAGTGAAGATGGACGATTTGTCATTCATCAGGTGAATCCCGAGTCGGAAAATATTATGCCTGCAGAAGCTGTATGGGATATGGCTCAGGTCCGGTATGACGGTGAGGGCAGAATTGCGATTGACGGGGTGATTTTCAAGGGAAGGGTACTGCAAGGCGTCTTTGAGCTGGATGAGGACGAGCGCCTCGTTCTGCATGACAGCTTTACTGAAGGCTCACTGTCGGTTGAGCCTGATTCACGCGCAGAGGGAATTCTTCGTCTGGTGCTGGAGTCTGAAATTGCAAAGCAGGAACTGGAGCGAGAGGGATTGCGACAGGAGCTGCAGGGGACAAAGGCAGAACTTGAAAGGATGCAGGATCGTGTTGAGGAGGCTGAAACCGCAGGCCGGGATTATCTGCAGGAGATTGAGGGGCTTATAAACCAGGTCGAGCAGCTGGAACGCGTCAACCATGAACTCGAACGGGAGATCGGCGAGCTGGAACGCAGACTTGGAGATAACCGGACGGCCGGTATTGAACCGGAGCTGTTGCAGGAGATTCGCGGTCTGCGAACGGAAATCGAATCGCTGCGTGCTGAACTGCACGAGGCAGATTCTGCATCCGGGATGCAGCAGCGGTACACCACCCTTCGTAATGCTAATCAGGAGCTGGAACAGCGTTTGCTTGAGCAGCTGAGCCGTAACGGTATCATCGGTGCTTTGAGCGAACGATTCACCGTAGATATACCGGTTGAAGAGGGATCTCCGGCCGGGGGAAGCTGGAACTGGTCCGACGGCATCCTGCATCAAACCGACCGGACTGCGCTGTTTGCACGATATCGACTCCCTGCGCCCCAGGACGAGCGTCCCACAATGTACCGGCTACAGGCCCGTTCCGCCGGTGAGGGATGGGTCGGGTATGGTATCCATATTCAGGCAAGTGATGTGTCGCTGCAGGGGTACGGGCATGGAAAGAGTCTGCTTATCTGGCTTACCAGGGACCAGCGAGCGTATGGAGACACGACTACCTATCTGCAGGCTTATACATCATTTGATGATGTAAATATGCGAAAGGTACTGCATGCGGCGGCGGATATCTCCATAAACGAGTTTACCCGGCTTGAAATTCTAGTGGAGCCGGAATCAAACTATGTAACGGTGGCTGCCGACGGTCAGGACATCGTACGTTACAAACTCTTCTTTCCGGTAGAGCCCGGGGTGGAGGTGGCGCTGCGCAGTTTAAATGCTGCTGATTTTCGTGAACTGGAGGTGTTGACGGTTCCCGAGGAACTGCGCTGGTAAACAGCAGAAGCCGATCCGAGGACCGGCTTAGCGGCGTCTTTTATGCTTTCTTTGAAACAGCATAAAGATGCCGATGAGTGCGGCAACCGCACCGACGGCCATAATTGCAAAGGCTTGAAACTCACCCTCGGAAAAACGGGCTGCGCCGAATGCTTCGTGAGCAAACTGGCGCAGTTCGCCGCTGAGGCTGTCTTTGACCCGCGTGTACATGGTGACCCCGTACACGACGGCTACGCCGCCTGCGGCCAGCAATGCTGCGCCTGTCAGACGGCGGACAATCATGCATCTACTCCGATGGCTTTTTTCGGGAAAATCTTTTTGGCGCCTACTTTATTGCGTTTTTCATTAAACACATAGCCGGCGTTCCAGTATTCCAGGGCCGCAAACAGGGCGTTACCCCCGTCGTTATCATCCGATTTTTCGGTTCTGTAGGAGACGTAATTCGCCAGCTCCATAAAATCCTGTTGATGGAAGGCCTCAATGCGTTTGCGATTGAACTCATTCCACTTTTCGATATCCTGGAAACCCTCGCCCTCGTCTTCTACAATGATCCGGGCCTCATGCTCCGAAAAGTAGTACCACACCTTCACTTTTTTTGTGGGATCGTTCTTGTTCCCGTGTTTAACTGCATTCTTGATTATTTCACTTATTTGCTGTTCAAGCAGATTCAGTTCCTTAATTGAAGGCGGGGCTTTTTGAACGACAAGCAGGGTAAAGTATCGTATCTGACGGAAGTCACTGGGGAATTCCTTGTAAAACATATTTTTGGTGTCGAACAAAGGCGAGTTTTCATCAACTTTTATTTCTTTAAAATCTGAAGTATTATCAGTCATTGTGTTCTCCTGGATGGTTCTAAAAATGGCTACTGCATAGCGCCGAGAGCTTCCTCTACACTAGGTGCAATAGGAAAAAAACCCATCAGCTTTGTCAATTCAAGAACCTTTTTCGTCGTACCATGTACATTTGCCAGGTAAAACTTGAGGTTCTTTTGCTTTACAGTTGAAAAGATGTTAATTAACGTTCCAACACCGCTGGAGTCGATATAGCTGACGTTCTCCAGGTTTATAATGAAATTTTCAATGTTTTTGGCGAGCATCTTCATGAACAGCTCTTTCAGCTGGTTCGTATTATAAAGATCCATGTCACCACTCACATCGATGATGTAGATTTCGCCTTGTTTTCGAATCTTCAGTTCCATGCCCTTCTCCTAAAAGTGTATCAAACATGTCGTAAGGCAAGGTTGCAGCCTTAGGATCATTGTATCAACAGTATATCATTTTTTCTGCAAGTAACAAGGTCATTTATGGTGAAAGCTTACTCATGTTACTTGCATTACAGCTCCCTTTCAGGCACTCTATATCCGATAATAGCATGGCTTAACAGATTAGGCGAGTGCTTTTGCTGCTTTCAATATTCAATATGTATGGTATGTATATTCATGGAGATATCGTATGACTAAAAAACTCCCGAAAGGCTACACCGAACTGCGGCCGGTAGCGGATTATGCCCCATGGGATACTGATGTGGAATTTCAACGGGCCTATGCGGGAATCAAGGATAATACCCTGGTGGATATCTATCGCTGCTATATCCTCTGGCAGACTGCCGGACAGGTTCGTTCCTTGACCGGGGATATCCTCGAGGTCGGGGTGTGGCGAGGTGGAACAGGGGCGCTGCTTGTGCAGGCCATGCACGGGATCCCCGGGTGCGAGGTTCTGCTGGCTGATACCTTTCGCGGGGTTGTGAAGGCCGGGCCGAAAGATGACTACTACAAGGGCGGCGAACATGCGAATACCTCGCGCGACATAGTGGAAAACCTGCTGAAACAGATATCCGGTGCCCCGGTACAGATACTCGAGGGAATTTTTCCCGACGAAACTGCGGATGCGTTCGAGACTCGCTGCTTTCGGCTATGCCATATTGATGTAGATGTCTATCAGTCTGCTCTGGATGTACTGGACTGGGTATGGCCGCGGCTCGTCGACGGGGGAGTCGTTATTTTTGATGATTACGGTTTCTACGGCTGTGAAGGGGTCACTGCATTGGGAAATGAATTGCTTGAAGCCGCTTGTTCGGGTGATGTGGATTACCATTTTTTCTACAATTTGAGTGGACAGGGGGTAATGCTGAAAAAAGCAAGCAAAAAAACGTGAAAACCGGATATTTTTTTCGTAACAGCTTTACACTGTCGTAACAAACCTGCTATAAGGCACGGCTGAATGTTGAACATCACTTGCTGATCATCTTGTGTATTTTTATCTTAGATAAGAAGAGATGTTGTTATGATACCTAATAGATTTTTTTTGCTGCTGTTTTTATTGGCAATGCTCGGCTGCAGTACCTCGGATTACACCGTGGAAAAGCAGCATCATGTGCACAGGAAAATGCGAGTCGACTATGTGCGGAGTATCCGTCCTGAATCCAGCGTGCAGGATGGTGAGCCGAAGGATAAGCCGGTCATGACCTTTCCCTGGGTTGAGGCTATCCTGAGTTCTCCGTCTCCCGGGCTGGATCTGTACCGCAATCCGGCTACACATACGCATGTGCAGAACTTTTTCATTGACCTGCTCGGCAGCGACGAGGTCGCGCAGCCGGTGCGTTCTCACGCCTCTCGACAGGACGCACCGCTTTCCCTTGACTTATCTCTGGTGTTCGTGGAAAGTTCTTTCCGGATTGATGCGGTTAATCAGAATCCTTCCTCGGTAGACCGTGGACTTTTTCAGCTCAATAGCCTCTCCTTTCCCGCGCTCAGCCCAACGGATTACTTCCATCCTGATACGAATGTATTTCATGGAATCAGTTATATGCGGTACACCCTGGATTCTATGGAGGACGTCGAGCGTGCCCTGGCGATGTATAACGCAGGTCGCTCCCGGGTAGTGCGCAATCGGATTCCCGAAAGCACAGTTCGCTATGTACAGCGCATCATGGCCTATCGCAATCAGTTGATGGATGACTTTCGCGCATATATCCTGGAAACTTTTCCTCCGACAGTGTAAAACAGAATGCATGGTAGTATTCATTGATCATGCTGATTCGGCGGAGACCAGATCAGATCTGATGCGGGAAATCTCTCTGCTGGGCGCGCGGTATACGCTGCTTCCCGGCAGCATGCATGGAATCCTTGTTCAGGGTGTGACCGAGGCGGCTGTTGAGCATTTGCGCTCGCTGGATGGTGTGATTGATTCGGTAATACTGGAGTGGGAGGGGAGCGAGTACCAGCGTCCCGAGACTATGTGCAGCTGCGGCGGGGTTCCGATCGGCGGCGGACGCATTACCCCGATTGTTCGCGTGTATGGATCCACCGGGGAAATGGTCGACAGGCTGCGCGCGGCTCGAAAGGCAGGGGCGGTTCTTGGCTGGATCCGCTGCGGTTCACCCGGGTTGCTTGGCGAAATGATACTGCCAGAGGATATACAAGAGCTGCGAAGTGCTGCTGCTATGGGTGTTGTGGCTCCGGTCGGCAGTGCGGAGGATGTTGCCCGATACAGTCAGGTCGCTGCGGGTCTGCATATCCCCTACTGGCACATGCAGAATGAATCCCTGCTGGCAGCTGCCGGCGAAGAGCATCTGCCGGTTTTCTTGAGCCGTCATCCCGGGGCGTCAATTCAGGAATGGATCGCTGCTGCCGAGCAGATCCGGCAATCCGGAAACAACAGTATAGTGCTGGTTGAAGAAGGAGAGCGGACGGACTCGCCATTCGGCCGGGGGATCGATATCGTGGCGATTTCGCACCTGTGTAACACCGCAGGGTGGCCTTTGCTGGTCGCTCCGGGGGCAGCCGGGGTGCACAGTGCGCAACTGGGGCGGATAGCGCTGGGATCAATTGCTGCAGGTGCGGACGGGATTATCATAGACGCACCGTTCGAGCAGTTTCAGCGCATGGTTCTCGATATCGAGGTCCTTGAGGTACCGCTTGAGCGGGAGCTTGTGCGTCCGCCGTCCCTGCATACTGTGCCTACCACCGATACTACAGCGCAGAATCAGAAGAGCTATCCGACGGCGGGCACACCTGTTGCAGCAGACGACAGTGGTGTGCGGGTGAGCTTTCAAGGTGAACGCGGTGCGTACTCCGAAGCAGCGATGAGGCGGTATTTTGAAGACATCGATACAGCACCGCAGCCCTGTGCCTCTTTTCACGATGTGTTTGTATCGGTACTGAATGGAACTGCGCGATACGGCATAGTTCCGCTGGAGAATTCACTGGCGGGATCCGTGCATGAAAGCTATGATCATTTCCTGCAGTTTCGTGATGTGAAAATTATCGGTGAGGTACAGATACGCATTGAGCATGCCCTGATAGTGTCGCCGGGGACCCGTCTTGAACAAATAGAACGGGTATATTCCCATCCCCAGGCCCTGGAGCAGTGCTCCCGTTTTCTGCAGCAGTTTCCAGGCTGGGAGCGAATACCGTTTTATGATACCGCCGGGTCTGTGCAGCACATCGCACAGTCAAGACAATCGACATTTGCGGCTATCGCCGGCGTACCGGCTGCAGGGGTATATCACATGGAGGTTCTGCGGGAAGGAATCGAGAATAACCCGTTGAACTTTACCCGTTTTGCGGTCATTGCGCGAACCGAAGAGCCGGATCCTGAAAATCCTAACAAGGCGTCCATGGTGTTCAGTACCCCGGACAAGCCGGGTGCGCTGCTGCGCTGCATGAATATTCTGGCCGACCATGACCTGAATCTTAAGAAGGTTGAGTCCAGACCGATTTTTGGCAAGCCCTGGCAGTATCGATTCTATGTGGATGTGCAGGTTGATACAGAAACTGCCCGGTTATCGGCGGCATTGCATGCACTCCCGGCCGAGGCTGAGGATGTTCGCCTGATCGGGTGTTACCCGGTGCGCAGCTGAGGGCTGTTACCGCTGCCTGAATCATATCTCGCTGATACCGAGTTTTTTTAACTGCTCGATTTCTTCTTTCTTCGAAACATAATCATGTCTCTTCTGATTGGCATTCGCCAGGGTGTTCTTGAGCGCAACCAGGTCGTTTTTTATACCGCGTACCTGTTTGCGGCTGTCCCGCGGCATTTCGGTTTTAAAAAATGCATCCAGGCCTTGAAGTCGCCGGTAGATAAGCTGCACCTCCTCCAGATTCTTGTGGAGAAACTGGAACAGCTGTTCTTCGCCGGCTTGATCCAGACGGCTTGATACGGTACCCATTTTGCTCAGGATACCGGCGTACAGACGGCTTTTCTTTAATACAGCATCGCTGAAGGATGCATAGCTGATCTTTTCGGTTTTTCGGGTGGATGTTGCGAGATCCATATACTCGACCTCGTAGGTGCGATCCTGCGGGGCCTTGAGTATTTTGTGGGCGAACCACCGGCGCAGACGGGTGCCGAGAGAGATCCGCTGATTCTCCATGAGATAATGGTTTTCCGTCAGCTTGGTGATGCATACCTCGAGAGACCGGGAGGACTGCGCCAGTGCGCGGATAGCATCCTGCAGCATTTCTTCAAAGGACGGGCCGAGTTTTTTCTTTGGTTTATTTTCGGGTTCAGGCTGCAGATCCTTCAGCAGCTGGCTCTGCAGCTTTCCGCTCTCCGGTCCGTAATCCTCGTTGAGTACTTCGCTAATCAGTTCAGCATAGAAGGGCTTGTCGCCCATGGTCGACATAAATTTCCGCTTGACCTGCGGCATGAACTCATCTGCCGGATTTTCCGTCGGATGGAGATTGATCTCGTTTATGACCTGCTCGCGAACCATCAGTTTGTAGTGTTCGCGGTGGTAGCGGGTGATTGTCTTCAGGCGGTTTCTGATTGATCTGCCGTATTTCGAGAGCTGATCCTGGGAGTCCTTGACGATATTCGCCGATAAATTATCTCCGCTGTGCTTGATCTTGTTCAGATACAGTGCCATGCTCTGGGTGGTAATGTTGGGATTGGTGTCCGTCAATTCATTCCACCGAATATACATGGTCATTTTGGCAAGCAGTTTGAGCCGGTCAAGAGTAAGCTCTTCCATGCTGAACTGAAAATAGTTGTTAATATAATCGAGCTGAGCATCGAAATTGCTCAAGCGAATCGACATTTTGTCATCGCGCTCGTTTTCCATAAAGTTGCCTTGATCGGGAATCTCGAGCCCTGCAACCTTCGCTTCGAATCTATATGGGTCATCCTGGATGATACCCTTCTTTTTCAGGGTCTTATAGATACCCTCGAAGGCGAGATAAAACATGCGAAAGTCTTCGCGTAATTTCGTAAACTCATAGCGTTCCAGGTGTTCCCGGTTCTGCTGAAGAGCCTCCGCTAGCTGCTGTGAGAAATCAGTGGTCCCATCCATTCAGATAATTATCCCGGATTAATGCTCAGCGTGCAAGACCTGTGTATAGATAGATAGGAAGGTAGCAATGCAAAAGGTCGATTTCTGTTTCGTAGTCGTGCTGTTCGGGTTCAGCGGGTGTGTTGTACACACGAATACCGACTGGGTTGTGTCCGTTCCGGTGCAGCCGCCTGGCCCGATGCAGGCGTCGGGGGACATAATCTGGCAAATTCGGTGGGCCGACAACAGGTGTTTTGCCACAAGTGGTGATGTTTTACTGATACCGGGTGAGTACTATGGAGGGGTGGCAGCAATTCCGTATACCTGTGACGGCTTTCGGTTAGGTCCGGGGGCTGGTGCGGTGCTGCGGAGATTCGACAAATCCGGAACGATTCGCCTCCGCTATGAGGACGGCTGGATTGCAGCGGTGGCTATTGGCATCGACGAAGCCGGGGGGAGCTCGGCACAGGTGAATATTGACAGGATTCAGTCTGCTGCAGACAAAGCTCTCGGCGGCAGGGGGTATCTGTTGAATCCGCAGGATATAGTCGAAGCGGTGCTGGCCGGCACTATGGGGGCACGGGTTTTCCAGTGCGAGACGATTGCGGTGCCGGCAGAGCTGGACGGCTGGAATCTGCACTATCCCCCGCTGCCGGAGCTCCCGGATGGAATTTCACCCGGACTGCACCTTATGTGGCATCCGGACTACGGGACGGGATGGATTCAAGCGGTCCCGGGAGAGGTTTCCTGGGGCCGCTTTTCTCCCGAATCTACCTGACGACGAAGTTCACCAGTTTTTGCGGAACAGCAATTACCTTGATGATGGTTTTTCCGTCCAGGTAGCTCTGAATCTTTTCACTGGCCCGTGCCGCCGATTCCAGGGCTGATTTATCGCTGTCTGCAGGCAGCACCGCCTTGTCGCGCACCTTTCCGTTCACCTGGAATACCACCTCCACCTCGTTGTCGCGGCACAGTTCTTCGTCCCACTCGGGAAAGGGTTCGTAGGCCAGGGTTGTGCTGTGGCCAAGCTGCTGCCACAGTTCCTCGGCAAGGTGGGGCGCGTACGGGGCAAGCACTAGGACAAAGGGCTCCCAGAGGCTGCGATACAGGGTATCAGCCTTGCTGAATTCGTTGGTGCAGATCATCATTTGGGAGATAGCCGTATTGAAGTCAAGTCCCTCGGTGTCCCGAGCAACCTTGCGGATGGTCTTGTGCAGCACTCGCAGCAGCGGTTCGGGGGCTTCGGCGTCGCTGATCTGCCGCTGACCCAGTTTCCACACCCTTTCCAGAAAGCGGAATACTCCGGAAAGACCTTGTGTATTCCAGGGTTTCGACTGGCGCAGCGGGCCCATGAACATCTCGTATACCCGCATTGCATCAGCCCCGAACTCGGCGACGATGTCGTCCGGGTTTATGACGTTGCCGAGGGATTTCGACATTTTTACCCCTCCTTCACCCAGAATCATTCCCTGATTTACCAGGCGGGTGAAGGGCTCGTCCGTATTGACTGCACCGATGTCGAACAGAACCTTATGCCAAAAGCGGGCATACAGCAGGTGAAGTACCGCGTGTTCAGCTCCGCCGACATACAGGTCTACCGGCATCCAGTAGGCAACCTTGTCGGGGTCTGCGAGCTGATGCGGATTTTGCGGATCAATATAGCGCAGGAAATACCAGCAGGAACCGGCCCACTGCGGCATGGTGTTGGTTTCCCGTTTTCCCCTTGCATTGGGGTCGGCCGGGCAGCCGGTGTGTACCCATTCGGTAACATTAGCCAGGGGTGATTCACCGGTACCGGTCGGTTTATAGCTTTCTACCTCAGGCAGGGTAAGGGGAAGCTGCTCCTCCGGAATCGGCTGAATACTGCCGTCCTCGCAGTGTACCAGTGGAATAGGCTCGCCCCAGTAGCGCTGACGGCTGAAAATCCAGTCCCGCAGCTTGTAGTTCACTGCATGGGTACCGAGTTTCCTTTCCTCCAGCCAGGCGGTAATGGCTGCCTTGCACTCTGAGGTAGTCATTCCGCTGAACTGGCCGGAGTTTACAGATATACCATGTTCGGTGAAGGCCTCGGTCATGGATTCTCCGGATTCCGCAGCAGGGGTGCCGTCTGCTGGTGCAACGACCGGGGTGATTCTGATGTCGAAGGCCCTGGCGAATTCAAAGTCGCGGGTATCATGAGCCGGTACCGCCATTATTGCGCCGGTACCATAGCTGAGCAGGATATAGTCCGAGATCCAGACTGGGATCTCATTACCGTTTACCGGGTTTACGGCATAGGCACCGGTAAACACGCCGGTCTTGTCCTTGGCAAGATCGGTGCGCTCCAGATCGGATTTAGTCCGTGCGCGTTCGACATATTCCTGTACCAGATTTTGCTGATTTTCGGTTGTAATCCGGCTAACAAGGGGGTGTTCAGGAGCAAGAACCATGTAAGTAGCCCCGAAAAGGGTGTCGGGGCGGGTAGTGAAGACCTCAATCAGCTCTTC
>CAZANF010000076.1:0-11565 GCA_964486425.1 uncultured Spirochaeta sp.
GTACCCGGATATCTACCAGGTCATCCCCGGTTATATCCAGCAGGGCTTCCCCGAGGTACCCCACATGTTCGGTCGCATCGCGGCTGCTCAGGGTGACGCCGCCGTTAATGTCCGCGATCTCGACCATTCGCATGACTCCCTCCACCGGTACGGAGACGATGTCGCCGGGACGGAATCGCTGTTCGAGAAAGTTCTGGGTCAAATGAACAGTCCGGCCGCTGTTTGACTGAGATTCATCCGACGGGGAAGGAGCAGAGGATGCCGTTTGGTGCAGATTCAGTATGCCTGCACCCATGAGTATGCCGGCCGCAGCAGCCACAACCACCAGACCGATGGCCACCCCCGCTGCTACCATCCTCCCGGTTACCCGGAAGCGGGGATTAAGCAGCTCCTGAATCGGCGGCGGCTGCTCCTGCAGCTGCTGGTTCTTGTACAGATTTACCATTTCCTGCGGATCTACTCCAAGGAAGTCCGCATATTTTCGAATGAAACCTAAAAGATATGTTTCCCCAGGGAATATCTCAAAATTCTCAAGCTCGATGGCCTCAATATAGCGAGGCGAGATATGGGTATCCCGTGCAACTTGGTCCAGGCTGTACCCCTTGTTGTTCCGGGCCCGAGCCAGCTTTTCCCCGATTGATTCCATTCAGTACTCCTCATTTATTCACTCTATCGGCTGCTTAGTTCTGTTCACCGAATAAAAAGTTGCGGAACCGGTTGGCGGATGGAGGTGACCGATACTCGAACTGTTCAGCGGTCAGATTCTGGTTCACCCGGATATCGGCAAAATCCAGGGTAACCTCATCATATCCGACCGTAGTTCCTTCCATGCGTCGAATCAGCAGATCCTCATTGATGGACACAATAATCTCCCTGAATCCCTCGGAGGGACTTCTCCAGGTCAGCCGTAATTTGGTTACCATTTCATCGGATCCCTCTTCCAGCGGTATTGGAGCCGGACCCTCAAGATAACTGACATTATACATGCGCCGCAGCAGGCCAAGCCCTTCACGGGTTGCCATCGCGGTTATTTCCTCGCCCTGCTGACGCGAGCTCAGGGACTGCTCCATGGTAACATCCAGCGACGGGATATACAGGGTCAGCATTGAACCATCGGTGACCAGCACCTGCTCCTCCGGACTGCGGAAATTGATACGCAGGAGGTCCGGATGACGATAGTAGAGGTCTCCGGTCATCTCGGTATCATCCTTGTGCATGGTTATGTCCGCTATATAATCCTCTATTATCTCGTAGCGGTCGCCTACCTGGCGGAAAAAATTGGAGGCAGTGACAATATCCTGCTGAGCTCCAAGCGTACCGCTCACCAGAACGAAAATCAGACAGTATACCAGTGTTTTGAATGTGAAAGGGTGTATCTTCTTCATAATAATGGGTTCATATTCAAAGAGTTCGGGATATTTGTCAAGATTAGCTGACCTTAGTACCCTTCATCTCGACCAATGTTTCGCAAACGATCCCGCAATTCCGCTGCCCGCTCGTAATTTTCCTCCGCAACAGCCAGGGAAAGCTCCTGCTGGAGGCGCTGAACCGGATTAACCGGCAGTACGGAGTCCGCTATCTGCTTGCGGACGGCGTACAGGTATTTGAGGGATCGCAGCCGCTCGAACTGAAAAGCCGGTGAATCGATTGCCTCCAGGGATTCAATACTCTGTATTGTATCCTCCACGATCTTGCCGGCCTTGCTCTCCTGATCACCCTGCATACACAGCATAATCTGCGCCATTGCATGCATTCGCAGGATATACGGCTTGAACTGCAATACCGAGTTCCGGGCCTCGGTATTGTCGGTGTAACGCTCCATAAGCTCGCAGACCCGCAGGTTGTGCCCGGTGTCGCGCTCTACACGCTCATACTCGGAAACCTGAAAGAGCATGAGGTATCGATAGTATATGAGGATAGCCTCTTCCTGCAGGCGGTCCATGTCGTCTTCGGTCAAGCTGAATCCCGTATCCCCGGCATGCTGCAGAATATGCTCCTGCAGCCGGCTGTTGACCTCATCAAGTACTGTGTCGTGCTGCTTGTACGTCTTCCCGTCCGGGCGTCCGTCAAGCTCGTACTGTTCGATACCAAGCGGCAATCTCACCTGGAGCACGGATCGCCCGTCGTCAGCGGGTATTATTCGAATGGGATTTTTGGGATCATACGGCCATTCCTGCAAAAGTCTTGAGATATCACTATTCACGGTACTTTTCCCTCTGTGCAAATCTACCTATAATTGATTGAATCGACAATTTCCCTGGAGGCCTTTTCATGATCACAATCATTTCTCTCGGCGGAAGCATCGTAGCTCCGGATGAAATTGATGTACCCTACCTGCGCGCATTTGCCGAGGTACTGCGGAAATTCCTGTCCGAGTCGTCCGAGAACAGGGTTATCCTGATAATCGGCGGCGGTGCGCCTGCCCGACGCTATCAACAGGCATACCGGGAATTACTGGTTAATCCGAACGACACCGACCAGGACTGGATCGGGATTATGGCTACCCGCCTGAACGCAGAGCTGGTTCGTTCACTTTTTGCCGACGAGTGTCCGACCCCGGTGGTGACCGACCCTACCTCCGACTTCGAGTTCTCCGGGAGGGTTCTTACCGCCGCCGGCTGGAAGCCGGGATTCAGCACCGATTTTGATGCGGTGATGCTGGCAGAGCGTTTCGGAGCTGCACGGGTTGTGAATCTATCCAATATCGAAAAGGTCTATACCGCAGATCCTCGCACGAATCCGGATGCGAAGCCTCTTGATCATATCAGCTGGGAGGAGTTCAGCGATCTGGTCGGCACTACCTGGACCCCGGGGAAAAATACCCCGTTCGATCCAATTGCCACCAAAAAGGCGCGGGAACTGGATTTGCAGGTGATTGCAGCCGGAGGCCGCGATCTGCCGAACCTGGAGAAGCTGCTGCGCGGCGAAAGATTTATCGGAACCATCATCGGGCGATAGGGGCCTGTATGCCGGAACGCTTATCCGCTACAACTGCAGGCGAACCAGAAGTGCATGAGCATAGCGGGCATCAATGAATACCTCCAGCTCTTGTGGCGGACGAATAGCCCGCAGTTCTGCAATAAATGCAGTATCCCCGCGTTCGGCCGCCCGTATTACCGCCTGCTGCACCAGTTCCGGCAGCTGATTTGAGCGGGACCAGCCGATGCGCCGCAAAAGAAACGGTACCTCACGGAGAATCAGCGAACTGCCTTGCTGCAGCGCTTCGGGACTCAACTCATTATATAAACGCAGGTACACGCGCACCTGGTCCAATGGATCCCGTTGATCTCCTGCTACCTCTGCAATGCGATTTACCTGTCCGGTCTCGGCATATATCCGTGCTGCTGCATATGCCGCATTTGCATCGGTATGCCAGTAGCGGTCTGCAGCTGCCTCTGCAGCCGGAAGCAGCTGACCAGCCTGCTGCGAATCCCCCGCCAGATATCTGCCCAGTGCAATCTTCGCCAGTCCTGCGGCTTCAAGCTCGCCCGAGTCGGTTTCTTCTGCATGCCTGTCCGCGTAGTCGAGAATCTCAGCAGCAATATCATCCAGCTGAAAACGGGAGAACCAGTAGGCCTGTTCTGTCAGGATCTCTACGCGGGCATTATTCCCGGGTATACCGAGAAGAATTTCATCCAGAATCCCCGTACTCCTGCCAAGCATGCTTCCACGCACAGCAATCGCAGCGGTATCCCGATCAATGGACCACAAATCGGCTCCGCGCCAGATACTCATCCCGCGCCGCATAAGCTGCCCGGGATCGACACCGGTAACCGGACGCCCCAGGGCTCCGGTAAGCCCGGACAGATGCACGAACCCGGCCGCCTGGGCGACTTGATCCTCAATCCCTGCGGTAGCGGCGATTGCATGCTGAACAATACCGGTAACATCGCCCTCGAAGCTCTCCTGCCATATGTGCCGAATCGTTATGCGCAGTACTTCCGAGCGGATTGCAGGATCGCCGATAAACAGAACCCGGTCGGTGATGCGGCGAAAAACATCGGCATCCGGATCCTCCAGCGAAAACACCAGGTCCAGCAGCTGTATAAGGTAATCACCCTGCAGGGATTCATCTCCACTCAGGGTCAGGCTGTCCAGCATCGACTGCAGAAACTGCTCTGCAATATCAATCCTCTCTAGTGCATACGACAGGCGGATGAGATGCAAGGTCTGGGGGTAGAGGGGCTCCTCGGACTCCTGGATGATATTACGGGCGATGAGGGCGTAATGCTCGGCTTCGGCGACGGCATTCATAGCCAGATAGGTCTCGGCTATCCACAAAGCCTGCCGGGCACGCAGCGGAAGGTCACGAGTTTGCTGAAGGTTCCGATGCGCATCCTCCAGTGCCGCACGAACAGAGTCGTCCCAGCCGCGCTGCTGCACCGGACGCTGTACCTCGACATCGGTAGCGCAGGAGGCAAGCAGCACTGCTGCGGCAATGCACATCACAACCGGTATTTTATGTGCAGGAATCATATATCACCGCCTTCATGACAAGCCGGTATGCGCACGAGACTGCGGATACGTCGGAAATACGCGGTTACTATATAACAATGCAAAGCGATGATTTAAAAGCATAGACTCATTTACAGTGTATCGGTAAATGACCGCCGTTTCAATCAGTGACACCGTCGCTTATGACAATCTATCCCGAAAATCCGGATAACCGAAACGACGCACCACATGTACCGAATCGTCTTCCGGGTTATACAAGGCAATTGCCGGGTGATGCACCCCGTTGAACATGGTTGTTTTAACCATGGTGTAATGGCTCATGTCCTCGAAAACGATGCGGTCTCCTGGCTGCAGTGGCCTGGAGAAGGCATAATCCCCGATCACGTCGCCGGACAGGCAGCTCATGCCGCCGAGGCGGTAGACATGGGCAGGCTGCCGGGCCGCCTCCAGCCCTTCCGGCTGCGGCTGCGCGTATTGTGGGTGCGGCTGCAGGTGCTGCTCCGAAATAGGCTGCGGGAACCGCAGCCGAGGGTCCCAGGCTCCCCGGATCTCGGGGCGGTAGGGCATCTCCAGGACATCAGGCATATGCGCCGTAGCCGAGATATCCAGAATGGCTATATCCATGCCGTTGCGGGTTACATCCAGAACGCTGCAGACCAGCACGCCGGTATTGATTACCACCGCCTCGCCCGGCTCCAGATACACCTGCACCCCCCAGCGCTCCCGCAGTCCGGTTACCAGCCGTACCAGAAGCCCGCGGTCGTAATCCGGCTGGGTGATATGGTGCCCGCCGCCCAGGTTGAGCCATTCCATCTGCGGAAGTATATCGGCAAAGCGCTGCTCGAAGACCTCCAGGGTCCGCTCAAGGGCATCGGCCCCCTGCTCGCACAGGGTGTGCATGTGCAGCCCGGTTATCCCCTCGAGACCTCGCGGATCCCCGGACAGATACTCCCGCAGCCGGGTCTCGGTGATCCCCAGTCGGGAATACGGAGCGCACGGATCGTACAGGGGGACTGTCCCTTCGGAGTGTTCGGGGTTCAGACGCAGCCCGAAACTGAGTGGGCGTCCGGTGTCCCGGCGTTCGGCAGCAGCCGCCAGGCAGCGCTCGCGAAAGCGCTGCCACTGTCCGCACGAGTTAAACACGATGTGATCGGAAAGCTCGAGCACCTGCTCCAGGTCATGCCCGGAGTAAGCCGCTGCAAAGGTATGCACCATGCCGCCGAATTCCTCGCGGCCCAGCCGGGCTTCATGCGGTCCACTGGCGCACACCCCGCCGAGATGACGGCGTATCTGCGGGAAGGCAGCGTGCATCGCGAAGGCCTTCAGAGCCATCAGAATTACCGCGCCCGAGTCCTGCTGCACCTGCGAGAGAATCTGCAGGTTGCGCTCCAGGGCGGCGCTGTCCAGTACGAAACACGGCGAAGGAAAGCGTGCCGGATCCGTGAATACCGGCAGCGGCAATGACTCTGTGTGCCGGCCCGGGGTATGCCCGTCTGCGGCAGCTGAGCCCGAGGCGCCCGCGCCCGCGGAGCCTACAGGAATTTCTCTTGCCATGGGAGCCCGTGCTTGTTGAGCGCATCCATGAAGGGATCCGGACCGAATTCCTCCATATTAAATACCCCGCTGCCGCGCCATTTTCCGGTCAGCATCATCTTGGCTCCGATCATCGCCGGAACCCCGGTGGTATAGCTTATCGCCTGCGACTGCACCTCGGCATAGGCCTCTTCATGCGAACAGATGTTGTAGATGTAGTACTCACGCGGCTTGCCGTCCCTGGTGCCGGTAATATGGCAGCCGATGCAGGTGCGGCCCTTGGTCAAGGGACCGAGCGAGGCGGGGTCCGGGAGCACGGCCTTGAGAAACTTGAGAGGAACGACCTGCCGACCTTCATACTCGACCGGGTCGATACGGGTCATACCGACATTCTGAAGCACCTCGAGGTGCTTCAGGTAGTTATCCGAGAAGGTCATCCAGAATCGGGCCTTCTTGATGCTGGGAAAGTGCTTTACCAGGGATTCCAGTTCCTCGTGAAACATCAGGTAGATCTTGCGCTCGCCGATGCCTTCCGGGAAATCATAGCTGCGGCTCTCGGTCAGAGGTTCGGTCTCGATCCACTCCCCCTCGTGGTAATACCGTCCCTTGGCGGTTACCTCGCGAATATTTATCTCCGGATTGAAGTTGGTCGCAAACGGCATGCCATGGTCGCCGGCGTTGCAGTCGATAATATCCAGGGTATCAATCTCGTCAAAATGATGCTTCAGTGCATAGGCGGTAAACACATTGGTAACCCCGGGGTCGAACCCGCTGCCCAGCAAGGCCATAATCCCGGCATCGCGGAATCGCTGCTGATACTCCCACTGCCAGGAATACGAGAACCGCGCCTCGTCCGGAGGCTCGTAGTTGGCGGTGTCCAGATAGTCCACCCCGGTTGCCAGACCGGCATCCATAATCGGCAGATCCTGATACGGCAACGCGACACTCAGCACCAGATCCGGCTTTACCTTGCCAATAAGCGCGGTCATCTGCTCGACGCTGTCGGCATCCACTTGTGCAGTACTCATCTCCGGCAGGGTTCGACTGGAATCAGCAGATTCACGGATCTGCTGCACAATCGCCCGGCATTTGCTTTCCGTGCGGCTGGCAACCACAATCGCGGAAAAAACCTCTGCGACCTGGGCGCACTTGTGCACCACCACCTGGCCGACACCGCCGGCCCCGACAATCAACACCTTAGCCATATTATTCTCCTATCGCTCGTAGTACGTGTAGCCGTTCATGCCGGCCTCGTAGACCGACAGGATACGCCGCCGGTCCTGCGCAGTAATACGCCCGTCACGAACCGCCTGCTCCGCCTTCTCGCGGAACATCCGAATAAGATTCTTAGGATCATACTCCACATAGGAGACCACATCCGCGATGGAGTCCCCTTCCAGCTCATGCACAAAATCGAATCCGCCCTCGGGCTTGATCCGTACCCCGACAATGTTGGTGTCCCCGAACAGGTTATGCAGATCCCCCAGGGTCTCCTGATACGCGCCTACCAGAAATGCCCCGAGGTAGTACTCCTGGTCCGCCTTCAGATCATGCAGCGGAAGGGTGCGCCGCATATCGTGAAAGTCGGAAAAGCGGTCGATCTTGCCGTCTGAATCGCAGGTGATATCGGCGATAATCGCCTTGCGCCTGGGCTCCTCTTCCAGTCGATGCAGCGGCATAACCGGAAACACCTGATCAATCGCCCAGGCATCCGGCAGCGACTGAAACACACTGAAATTCCCGTAGTAGACATCGTACAGGGCATCACTCAAGCCCTCCAGTGCGGCCGGAACCCGCCGCAGCCTGGTCAGATTCTCGGTAAGGCGGCGCATAATCGCGAAGAACAGATTCTCCGACAGTGCCCGCTCGCGCAGACCGATCTGCCCCCACTTGAAGCGCTCCCGGATCTCGTCGCGGTAGTATACCGCGTCGTTGTAGCACTCCTGCACGTTCTTGAGGGTCATTGAATTCAGTACCTCGCGCATGCTTATCAGCAGCTCATGGGCATCCTCCGGGATATTCTCCACCTCCATGGTAGCCTCGCTGCGGTTTACATCCAGAATGTCGAACAGCAACACCGACGAATAGGCCACCGTGGCCCTGCCTGACTCGGTAATTACAGTCGGATGCGGGATATTCTTCTCATCCAGCACCTCCATAATGACCTCGATTACGTCGGCGGTGTATTCATCCAGCGAATAGTTCATGCTGTGCACGAAGTTGGTCTTGGAACCGTCGTAGTCCACCGCCAGCCCCCCGCCGAGGTCGATATGCCCCATCGGTGCGCCCTCCAGGGCAAGATCCGCATAAAAGCGGCAGGTCTCGCGGATAGCCGAGCGGATATCGCGGATATTCGGGATCTGCGATCCCAGGTGATAGTGCACCAGGCGCAGACAGTCCAGCATCTCAGCATCGCGCAGCCGCTCGACCACCGAGACTATCTGCGTCGCGGTAAGCCCGAAGATACTCGAATCCCCGCCGGACTCGCTCCAGTGGCCCCCGGCCTTGGTTGCAAGTTTCAGCCGTACCCCGATATTGGGCCGTATTCCCAGGGCCTTGCTGCGCTGAATCAGCAGATCCAGCTCGCCGGGCATCTCCATGACAAAAAAGACCTTGTATCCCATCCGGGTGGCCTCCAGGCCAAGGTCGATAAACTCGCTGTCTTTGTATCCGTTACAGATCAGACAGCTGTTGGTGTTGTTCAGTGCCGCCAGGGCTACAATCAGCTCCGCTTTACTCCCCGCCTCCAGACCGTGGTCATAGCGATCCCCGAAACGGGAAATCTCTTTAATTACCTGCTCCTGCTGGTTCACCTTGATCGGGAATACCCCCTGATATCTCCCCTGGTACCCCAGCTTACCGATAGTACGGCGGAAACTCTCGTTCAGCAGGGTAATCTGAGAATCCAGCAGGTTCTCGATGCGTAAAAGCACCGGCATACTCAAGCCGCGCTCGTTAATTCCGGCAATAATATCCATGATATTTACCGTAACCGGTCCATCCGGGTAGCGGGCGGTAATGACTACCTCTCCCGAGTCCGACACGTCGAAGTAGCCGGCTCCCCAGTCCTTTACGCCGTACAAATCGGCGGAGTCGGACACCTTCCAGCGCTGCAGCATTTCCTTAGGCAATTGCAACCTCCTATACACAATGTATACTATGAAAAGATTGCAACGTAAATCAGACCAGGGCTTTTATGCCTTTAGTCATTATGCTATTCTATCGATACACACATTATGTACTTTCAATCAACAGAGCTGGACACAATACAACAGGCATGGGGCACCCCATCATCCAAAGACATTAAATCGATACTCGCCGGAATCCGCACGGATATAGAAGAACACAGCGCACGCTACCGCTGCTTCGGCGGATACTGGCGGGAGCTGAAACCACTGCTGTACGCCCGCAAAACCCCGACACTGGAACAGGTACTGCCGGTTCTCCCTGCCGCACTGGCCTACCGCGAGATACAGGATATCGGAACCGAGATCCTCACCCATGAGGAATCCCTGTATCACCTGTGGGAGCAGGCCGACGGTACCGCCGAACTCATTTCGGTATACGACGGCTCGCTCGAGCGCGCACGCGAGGGGCAGCTGGATCTGTTTATAGAGATTGAAGAACAGGAACAGGCAGCCAAAGCCTTCCTCACCTCGCCGCAGGATTTTCTCCCGCGCAAATGGAAGGAGCTCGGGGATCAGGCTCTTATGGACACCGAATATCACCACGCCGTGCGCTACTACAAGCGCGCCGCCCTGCTGGCGGATAACCACATCTACCGCGGTGAAATGTGGCTTGCCATGGGGCTGGCCCTTGAGGCCGCCGAGCACCATCGCAAAGCCCTGCTGTGTTTTGAAAATGCCTATGAAAAAGCGCAGGAAGGATGGATACTGGGACACATTGCCCAGAGCTGCCACGCCCTGGGCAGATTGAGCGAGGCCCAGCGCTATTACAAGGAAGCCCTGCAGCACATGCCCGGCAACCCCGAGTACCAGGCCGCCCTGGCCCAGCTGGATCCCCCTGCCCGCCCCGCCGCAGAACACGACTATGCGCTGGACGAACAGTGGGATACCGCCTGGGGATAAATCCTGGATCAGGCCCTCTGCACCACCAGTCGCGGAGCCGTAAGGGTGTATCGATCGGTAACATTCCGCTCATCATCCTGTGCATACAGCGCGATAATCCAGGTGCCATCCGAGCCGGCAGCCTCAACTGTCGTATACTCAACATAAACCTCCATAGCAGCGCCGCAATTTTCCAGACGCAGTATATCTGATTATCATAATAAATTTAGTCATAATTGTGCATCTATCGCAATCTGTTGCATGTTGAGCAGGAAATTCCAAGTGTTAGCAAAATTGTCGGGTGCACCCCAGCCTTGCGGCCGGGTACGGCATCCGGCTCCAACTCCTTGAAAAATACAGCTTTCAGTTGCTTTCTGTGCCGGCTTACGCAACAATGAAGGGATTAATGGAGCTTTATCGTGCCCGAAAGAGGTAACAGATTTCCTGTATCGCAGGTATATGTGGTTCTTTTTGCGTGTGTCCTATTGAGCTGTGAAACCGGTAATAGCGGAACGGCGTATGATTATGGAGAGCTGGTCTATGCAAATCTGGACTTTGAGGACGGAACCCACGCTCCCTGGGACGGACAGTACAGTGAAACTCCATATGGTGGGCAAGACCATTTTGAAATTTCGACACACACACCCTCCAACGGTGGACATCATTCGGGTCGATTTTATATAGGTTCCGATGGTGATTACTGGCTCTCTCCATATTCTGGTCTCCTGACGGCAAGAAGTGAAATCCAATTGAAATCTACAGCGCAAGAAGGAAAAGAAATCTATTATTCCTGGTATTTTATGATCGACAGTCTATACACAGAGAGCAATGATTGGCAGATCATCGGCCAATTTCATGATCAGCCGGATCCTGCAATTGGCGAAACATGGAACAGTTATCCGGCGAATAGTCCGCCTTTGTCATACAGATACAGAAATGAACAGTTCGTAATATCGGTATACTCCTTTGAAAGCAATTCTGTTATGGACCTTGTAGCTATTCCCATTCAGAAGGGCGAATGGTATCAGATAACCAGCAGAATATATTGGTCAACCGGGGATGATGGATTTATGGAGTTCTGGCTTAACGGCTCACAGATTGAAGTATCCGGAATCACAAGATACGCAGCAAGAAACTGCTTTAATAAAGCAGGCAATTATCTGAAAATCGGGCTTTATAGATCAAATACTATAGACAGCACCGGATTTGTGTATTTTGACAATATTCTATCTGGACCGACCGCCCTGTCTGTTGAATAAGAGCTTAATACATGGGCCTTTGTGGAGATTATTACACATGGCCACTGAACGGGGATATGAGATGATGCGACAGATGCCGGATTCATTAACCTGCGCTTAAATCTCTGGTGATATGATGTTACGCTGTACGTGTTCACTTGAACCGACAGGAGGAAATGCAAATGAAATTACCAGTTGGATACAGGAAGTTTCACGGCAATAAATTTCTCAACTACCAGTTAAACAGATGGTATTCCCTGGGCTATGCCAGG
>CAZANF010000077.1:0-11479 GCA_964486425.1 uncultured Spirochaeta sp.
CGAGGTAAGCCGAGTCCGTTCCATGGCCTCACGGGAACCGATCGGCTTCGCTCCGGCATGAACCATTATCACGACAATACGGAGCTCCGGCCAATGAGTATGATCAAACAGCTGATGTGCGGTTTCAGATCCTGCAGGAAAACTGGTGAATCCGCCGTATACGGCGCGGGCCGCCGATCCCGAGCCGTGACGCGCAAGCTCGGACAGCTCCAGGGCGGAGAGTTTCAGCCCGGCAGCGCGGGTAATCCCGATGGCCAGCGCGGCAAATCCGCTGGATGAGCTGGCGATTCCGGCAGCCGTCGGAAATGAGTTGGTTGTGGAGATGGCAAAGCCGAGGTTCCGGAGGGCGGGGTAGGTCCGGCGCGCATGCTGCAGGAAAGCGTGAATCTTCGGGTCATGCACCTGTACCTTATTGATCCGGATGGTATCGGCAGCATCTTCGGTCCTGGATTCCCCGGCCTGGATTTCGGTTACGGTAGACAGTCCGCCGAGGCTTACGGCAAGACTGGTTGTCGCCGGCAGATTGACTCCCCCGTCTGCCTTTCCCCAGTATTTGATAAGCGCAAGACTTGGTTCTGTGTGCACGCGGATCATTGGCTGCCGGCTCCATATCCGGATTCCGTGCCGCCTGCGGCTGTATCCGCGCCCGCACTCGAGGTGCGGCGAAACCTCTGCAGTTGACTATGTGCGCTTTTCAGGTTGAACACCCCCTCCTCGGATACGGATGCAGCTACAGGGGCGATTTCAACATCACGCGCCCCTGCCTGATACGCCAGTCGAAGGGCGTGAAACCGCATATGGCCGTGCTGTATCCCCTCGGCGACCAGTGCGGATATAGCCGAGAAGTTCTGTACCAGCCCAAGGGCTGCGGCAATCCTGCCCAGCTCCCCGGCGCTGGATACCTTGAGTATCCGCAATGCCATACGCGCGACCGGGTGGAATCCGATTGCTCCCCCGACGCTGCCGAGCGGAACCGGCAGCTCTATCCGTCCGATCAGGTGGTCCTGGTCTATTCGATACTGTGTAAGCCCCCGGTATCTGCCGTGTTTCGAGGCAAAGCGGTGCACGGCGGCTTCCAGTCCGCGGGTATCGTTGCCGGTGGCCAGGGCCAATGCGGTTATGCCGTTCATTATGCCTTTATTGTGGGTTACCGCCCGGGAGGGATCCTCCTGGGCTAGTGCGGATGCGCGGACAATCCGTTCCGCCAGCACCTTGCTGTCGATTCCCCGGCGGCGCAGGACCGTCAGCGGCATGCGGAACCCGGCACGTGCAAGTCTGAATCCGGAATCATTGGTGAGGATTGCCATAAACGACCGGCCGCCGTAGCGCTTCTGTAAAAGCGGCTTGATTCCCTCGGCTGCCGTGTTGAGAATATTTGCGCCCATCGCATCCCGCACGTCGATATGAATTTGTATTCTCAGCAGACGGGAATCCGGCAGGTATACCACGTCGCAATCCCGGTATCCGCCCCCGCGAGCGGTCATCGCCGGGAGTATCCGGGCAATCTCCCTGTGCAGCAGGCTGTGGAGATCCTTCAGTCCGGCAGAAGCAGTCTTTCCGCCGGGGACGGCCGGAGATTCCGGGTCGCGTGCAGAGCCGCAGAGTTCCTGAATATGGTTCGTCGGAACACCCTCCAGAAAGACTTGCGCGGTCATGACCGGTTCATCAATGGCAGTCTGAATGCCCCCGGCACGGCCCAGGATCTTCGCCCCGTAGGTGGCAGCAGCAATTACCGACGGCTCCTCGGTAGCCATAGGAATGCTGCGTTCGATACCGTCGATCAGAAATCCGCCGGCGATGCCCATCGGAATCGGGACGAATCCTGCGGCGGACTCCACCATTACATCGGCCATATCCAGCAATTCTCCCTCGCACCCGCTGCTGTGCAGTTCTGCTGGAGTGAGGGAAAAGAGCTCGGCCAGAATCCGGCGTCGTTCCCTGATGGTGAGCTTTCGAAAATCGTTCGGCAGTTGCTTATCCATGCCGGCTCCTTGAGAGGGCGAAGATTTCAGCGACACGGCTGCTGTACTGCGCAGCGTCGGATGTCAATTGTGATCCAAACCATACCGGGCCGCGCCGGAACTCGTCCAGGCTGCGGGAGCCGGTAAGTGCCATAGCGTTCCTGAAGACGGTACGGACGCGAGCGATGATTTTCTGTACACCCTCGCTGCCCTCCTGGTGCACGGCGCGGATAAACGGCAGTGCAAAGCCTGCCGCTTCGGCACCCATTGCAACGCTCTTGGCAATATCCAGGCCGCTGCGCAGCCCTCCGCTGGCAAGGATCCGTCCCTGAAACAGCGGGTTGCCGCCGCCTTCAGGGGGGAACATCGCCGTCAGCAGCAGCGCCGTCGGGGTCCCCCAGCTGCGGAACTCCTCGGCCGCGGCAAATAATTCCGGGCTTTCCCGGTAGGATTCAACCGTTATCCAGTTGGTACCTCCTGCACCGGCGATATTCACATACCGGACCCCGCCGGAAAGCAGTGCGGCTGCCGAAACGGGGTCTATGCCGAAGCCGGTTTCCTTTACGATAACCGGAACCGGGCATTTTTCCGTAAAGCGGGCAATACCGTCGATAACCCCGCGAAAATCCCGGTCGCCGCCGGTCTGGAAGAGCTCCTGGCCGGGGTTCAAATGCACCGCCAGTGCGGAGACCTCAAGCCTGCGCAGCATCTCATGGATGGTCTCTGCCTGCATATCCCGGATCTGTACCCCACCTAGGTTGGCAAATATCGGAATGTCCGGTGCGAGTTTGCGCAGGTAAAAATGCTCGAATACCTCGGGTTTTCTGAAGAGGATGCGTATTGAACCCATGCCGACTGCAATACCCTCACGCTGGGCGGCGACGGCCAGCTCCTTGTTTGCCAGGTAGCCGCGCGCGGAACCGCCGGTCATGCTGGAAATAAAGAACGGAAGACTGACAGGCAGGCCGAGAAACTCCATGCCGGTATCAATTGAATCGGTGTCCAGTTCAGGCAGCGGGGTGTGCAGAAAGAAAACCTCGTCGAGACGGGTATTTCCCGATTCAACGAGGTAGGTATCTTCCTCTATGCAAATATCCAGATGCTGAGCCTTGCGGGTGCTGATATCCTACGGTTTACGCATCGTTAAACTGGTACTCTCGATACCCGTCTTCACGAATTCCGGACAGGGAAAAGAGCCCTGCGGGAACCTGTGCTGATTCCAGCCTTTTGTTCTGTTCTTCCCGGGTACTCGGGGTGTCTATCCAGGCCAGGTAGGCCTCCATATCTTCCGGGTTTTCATGTTCCCAGATCGCATCCAGATTCCAGCCGCTGATTACCCCGGGTGCACCGGCTGCGACGGTGGCACGGAACACCAGCATTGTATTACCGGAGCCGTAGCTGGCGATCATGACATTTTTGCCGATCAGCTCATTTCCCAGGGTTTGATAACGCTCCTGCAGAGCGAAGGTCATGGCGAGATAGGCTGAACCGGAATAGATATTGCCGATTCGGGTGGAAGCCTCCAGTGATTGCTGGAATCCCCGCTTCTGCAGGAATGCAGCAGCCGCGGTTTCATCCAGTTCCAGATGCTTCTGAACCGCTTTTGTCAGAGCGGTCAGGGCCATGTTCTTGAAAGGTACATGCAGCACAAAAATCTCGGTATCCTGCAGGGCCTGGGCCGGCGTAATGCCAAGGCGGTCGGCATGATCAATCAGTGCATTATCGAATGCCTCATGATAACACTGAACCGAATATCCGCCTTTAACCTTGGCGGTAACGCTGCCTAGCGGCCGGAAAAAATCATCTACATCATTTGAGCAGTACCCGGTGGAACCCAGGTCGAACTCCAGCAGTTCCGGGTTGCGCTCTACGCACATGGCAACAGCCCCTGCCCCCTGGGTGATCTCTGCGGTGGATGGTGCATCGTAGCGGGCAATATCCGAACAGACTACCAGTCCTGAATCTCCGTCCCGTCCGCCTGTCTGAAGCAAGGCTCCGATTCCCAGCAAGGAAACGGTGCCGCCGGCGCAGGCATGCTGAACCTGAAAGCTGGAAAGGGTATTCGGAACGGCAATACCACTGCGCTGCAGCATGCCCTGGAGGTATGCTGCTACCGGTTTCGAGTGATCCACAGAGGTTTCGGTGCCGACAGCGATGTATCTGAGATTTTTCGCGTCCTTGTCGGTTCGACGTGTATACAGGCCACGGGCTGAACTTGCAGCCAGGGTGGAGTTGTCCTGAAATATCATAGGGAATCGTATTGCCTTCTGTCCGGTAACCTCTATTGCACGCTGCAGCTTGCCTTCCGGGAACCCGTTTTGCTGCACACGGTATTCCATCAGCCGTTCGAGGGAAATTTTACCTGGTGGAATATAGATTTCAATATCGCTTATTCCCACTCTGGATGTATTCATGAGAACTCCTTCATACTAATATGTCTGTGTTAATATACTGTAATCAACCCCGATAGGAAAAGGTTAAGACGCACTAGCCTCGGCGTGTATACGATTGGCATTTGCAAGCTTTCGTGCGAGCAACTTGGCCAGGAACAAGCCGTAGTGCGGGTATTGCCGGATAATGCTTACGAAACGTTCCCGGGGAATGCGGATGAGGCGGCCGGCGCGCTCGGTAATAACGGTTGCATTTCGTGTATAATTCAGCAGGAAGGACATTTCACCCATAAAGATATCTGCAGGAGTCATCTCACCGACCTTTTCGCCATTGTGATAGACCACGTAGATGCCGCTGATGATGTAATACAGATGATCGTCGGTTTCTCCCTCCCGAAAGATGACATCCCCGCGTGATGCGGTAATCAGCTCCTCATTCTCGAATCCGCTTGGTGCCTGGGTCTGTGTGTCCTGGCGATGCGGAAACTCGAGCAGTACCTTGTTGCCCTTCTTGTTGTATGCCAGACGGGAGGCCAGTTTTCTGGCCATGAGAATTCCCCGGCCGTTCAGGGAATCAATTCCCCGCTGAATCAGCTTGTCGCGATACTGCTCGACATCAAATCCCTTTCCCTCGTCCCTAATACGAAAACGGGTGAATCCATCGTGGGTTTCCCACTGAAAATGTACCCTGCGATCGGAAATTGCCGGGATCAGGCATTTTTCCTCGACCAGTTCGACAATCGATCCCCCGGATTCAAGATGGGAGGATTTCTCTTCCATGGTAATCTCGCAGTTGCCGTGTTCAATTGCGTTGAGCAGGAGCTCGGTCAGTACAATCTGCAGCTGTACGCGATGCTCACTGTCTATAAGCTGATGCTGTGCCAGCGACACCGTAGCCAGCCCGGCATATACCGATGCAAGCAGCGGATCATTTGGAATAATAAATGAAGCACTTATATGGCGTACAAGTTTTCTGGATAAATCATGCTGAAAAATGAGCTGACGATTCTCGCGAATAATATCGACAACAGCCGGCAGCTGCTTTGCAGCCCGGTTGTAATCGTATACAGCCAGCAAATTGATGTCCCGCAGCTGGTTCAGCAGCTGTTCTTCATTCATATGCTCGCGTTTGAAGATGCCGATAATGCCAAAGGAGTACAACCAGCTTTCGGCTTGTACCGTCTGAAGCAGATCGGCAAGTGGAATGGTTTCATCACTGCAGTCGACTATTACAATCTCCGGGAATTCGAAGTTCAAATAGGTATTCACTGCGTTTACCGTAGAGAGCACCTGGAGGTGTTTCTCGTAGTTTTGATTGAACGCCTGTGACATATTGCGGATGACAGAATCCTGTCCTGAAATGAGTGCTACCATACCTGTGCTGTCTCCCCGTTTGTAATGCAGTGTACCCACTATATCACTGGAACGGGGAGCTGACAATTTATAATCCCGGAATACATTTCAGTCAGACCAGGATTTACCTCGTCTCGAGGAAGATTCCTCTGGCGGCCAGGGCTGCGGCTCCGCGCAGGGCCGGTTTTTCATCCGATTGTGCAAACCGTATCGAGACCTTTTTGGGAAAGATATCCCTGTACAGCCAGTTTTCTGTAATCGCCGACTGCAGAATCGGCTCGGCCTCTTCCCGATACTCCGCAATTCCGCCGCCCAGATGAACTGCTTCCAGATCCAGATAGTTTGCCAGGAATCCGGTATGCCGGAAGAGCTCCCTGAAGAACTCCGTACGCAGATCGCGGCGGGTTTTAATCCCGCAGTAGATGTTGTCGTTGCCGAACTGTCCGGGTTTTCCGGGATCCGAGAAGATGCTGCGGAACTCTCCGGCTGCTCCATTCGTTCCATACTGTACCTGGCCGTTGAGCACCAGCGAGGTGCCGACTCCGACCCGTGTGTACCGGCTGGAATGTGCATCATCCTTGAACTCTCCAAATATATAGAGGAAGTTCTGCCGGTGCTGCAGAGCTCCATAGGTCATTACATCGTAGCAGCAGCATCTTGCATCGTTATCCAGACTGACGGGAAGATTATAGGCGGCTTCCAACGGGTTTTGAAGGTTCAGGGGCTGATCCTGCACCCCGAGATACGGACTGAACAGGACCTGCCCGCTGTGGGGATCCACCAGGCCGGTAAGGGCTATGCCGATCGCTGTCGCGGTATATCCTCGCGTCGAGAGGCGTTCTATTTCTGCATCAATAACCCCGATTATTCGTGCCAGAAGCGGATGGGTATTTTTACCGGATTCCGCACCTGCAGAGTGATACACATCCGTATCGAGCATGTCTCCGTAGGGGGTTACCCAGCCGACCTTGATGTACTCTCTCTGGACCTCCAGACCCAGGATGCACCGGTCGCGGTCGTTCAGATACAGCGCGACCGGACGACGCCCCGACCCGGTGCCTGTAACCGGCAGCCCTTCCTGCAGAACACCCTGATCCAGCAGATTCTGTACAACCCTGGTGACCATTCCCCTGTCGATCATGAGGGTATCGGCCAGTCCGGCCCTGCTCAAACCGGGCCGGCAGAATAGTGACGAGAGGATTCTGGCTGCGTGTTCGTCAGGCTTGGAAACGCTCATATCCCGCTATAACATCCCTTATGTAGTAGAAGCTGTCCTTCGGTGTCCGTTCCAGGCTTTGATAGTCACAGTAGACTATTCCGAATCGCTTGGAGTATCCGAACGACCATTCGAAATTATCAATAAACGACCATACATAGTATCCCTTCAGCGGCACTCCATCCGAGATAGCCCGGGCTGCGGCGGCGAAATGATCTCGCAGGTAGGTGATTCGCTTTGCGTCATACACCCGGGTGCGACCGTGGGCATCTACTGATGGGACATCCTGCAGTGCGCAGCCGTTTTCGGTAATATACAGCGGTGTTCCCGGCAGTTCATCCCTCATCCAGAGCAGCAGACGGTACAGGCCGTCCGGGACAATCGCCCATCCCATATCGGTCACATCCTGATATTCCGGTACATTACGATACCTGTGCGGGCTGTTGTCGTCCCAGGTTACCGCATGTTCACTGTAGTAATTCAAACCGGCAAAGTCTATTTTTGCGCTTATTACCTTCATGTCCCCGTCTTTTACCGGAATGGTCAGCCCCGCCAGATCCAGATAATCCTGCGGGTACCCCTTGCCGGTAATCGGACCGGTAAACATGCGCGAATTCCGGTCTGTTGCCAGTTCGGCCGCCTTCATGTCCTGCGGGCTTCTGGTGGCGGGGCGCGGTCGGATAAGGTTCCAGGTAATCCCGATCTCGCCGGGGTAATTTCCCTCGCGGAAGGCCTGCACTGCCAATCCGTGTCCCAGATTCAGGTGATGAACGGCTGCTGCGGCAAGGTTTTTATCCTGTATCCCGGGGGCGTGGGTTCCGGATTCATATCCCAGATACGCGGAACACAGCGGTTCATTCATGGTTATCCAGGAATGTATGAGATCGCCGAACTCCTGGAAGCAGACCCTGGCAAAGTCGGCGAAGGCATACGAGGTTTCACGAACTGTCCAGCCGCCTTCGTCCTCCAGCACCTGCGGCAGATCCCAGTGGTACAGGGTGGCTGTTGGTTGAATCCCCGCCTGAATCAAGGCCTCAGCCAGCTGTCGGTAGTATGCGATTCCCTTGCGGTTTATGGCCCCTGTCCCGTTCGGCAGGATGCGAGGCCAGGCGATGGAAAACCGGTAGGCCTGGAGCCCGGCCTGCTTCATAAGCTCGATGTCCTCCGGAAATCGATGATATTGATCTACCGCCACATCGCCGTTTTCTCCGGCATATACCTTGCCGGGAATACGGGTGAATGTGTCCCAGATGCTTTGTCCGCGACCGTCTTCATACGCGGCCCCCTCAACCTGATAACTTGCAGTTGCCGATCCCCAGAGGAAATTTTCCGGGAAAGTATATTCTTGCATGCTGTGCTCCTTGAATCATCGATAATTTGATCGATGATTAATTGTAAAATTACAATTAATAAAAGTCAAGAGTACAACAGGGTGCAGCAGAGGGCTATACGAGCAGGGTTACTCCTTCCTTGATTAACACAAAGGTAATTACCATCCGTGGGATGCGGAACAGTGCACCGAGGAAATAGTGTGAAAACCGCATGCGCAGTGCTCCTGCAAGCCACGAGACGGTGGAAAAGGGGATCGGCAGAGCCGCTGCGGCGGCAATTGCCCACAGACCGCGGGTTTCAATCAGCTCGGAATGTGATTTTTCCCAGGCCTGTGTCCGCTTCTCGATTGCGGAAAAATGATTGAGCCCTCGTCCCAGCGCATAGCCGCTGCAGCCTGCAGCAACCGAGGCTGTGCTTATTACCGTCAGCAGTGGAATAAGTGGCCAGTCGAGCACAAACGGGAACAAGAGATCGGTGGTGGCCGGGAGGATAAAGGTGTCGACGATGTACACATACAGTGCAACACCCCCCAAGCCTACATGCAGCGCAAGCCAGGTTCCGGCTGTCTCCACGTATTCGGCAAGAGGAAAGAGGGCAAAATACCAGAAAAGAACGAAACCAACGGCTAAAGCGGCCAGCTTCAGGATTTCCAGGGATTTCCTGCGCTTTAACCGTTGTCGGATTTTCTTCAGTTTTGGAAGCATATACTGCTCGATATTATACCGAAGTTATGCACTCCTTGCTAACCGTCGGCGTCGGCATCGTTTATGCTATTGCCGTGGTTCACCCCATGGCTGCGGTTCTCCCCATCGCCGTCGAGCGGCTGCTGCTGGTCTTCGTTCATATAGCGGCGGAGCTCCTTGCGGCGCTTGCGATCGGTACTTCTGCAGCTGCTTGAGTTGTCTCCGCCGAAGCCCTTGAACAGCAAGGTGCTTAGCAAAAACAAGCCCCAGGCCTGCCAGTAGGTAATCCTCTGCAGGCCGAATATCTCGGGCATAAGCCAGTTCCACAACAGCATTACCACAAACCCGAACAATGCAGCCAGGGCCAGACCGCCGGTTCCCATCGCAATACCAAGCAGAATCTTCTGCAAGAGGCTTCGCTCCTCCCACCAGCTGTAGTTTGTATCTCCTTTCTGTGACATACCAATTCCTCCTTCCGGGGCGTCCCGGGATGTAATGTCTTCATGTACTACGACGTGCGGGATGGCTTTTGGGTGTATGCGGTTAGTCTTTCTTTCGTCGAATTGGCCGCAGCCAGCTGCCGCCGGGTCCGATTCGGCGGCCCTGCAGGTGTGCAGCAAGCTGTTCCAGTGCGGTACTCATGTCGGACGGGCGGTGTCGGCGCGCCTCGATGAACGCATATTCCTCGCGCACCCGCTGCTGCTTGACTCCCGGCACCAGTGACAACAGGCGCTCGCCGGATTCCCGGGTGCATCCCCAGGCCGCCATCGCAATAAGTCTGTCGGGCGCTGCCAGCAAACGGCTGCCCAGTTCGTGCGGAGGCAGTGAGTTCAGTATGTTCAGCAGAGTGTGTTCCTGCGAAATCGGCATGGGACAAGTATGTCCTATACAGGAAAAACTGTCTCGGGTACCTGGAGAAAAGTCTCGGAATGTCCGGCTAACATTATCCATTTCATTTGTGTTCGCCGGGTGCGTTCGCCGGGCTGCGGATTACACTGGAGGATGCTTCCATAGCCCGGGACTATTTTATGCCGCTCTGAATGAACGACTCGATAAAGTGATGTTGAAAAATCAGAAATAGCAGCAAAAGCGGGGCAATGCTTATGAGTGTTCCGGCTGACAGCACAGCCCAGTTTACACCCGATTCCGGCGCTGCAAAGATTGCCAGTCCGACAGTGAGCGGTCGCGTTTCACGTGAACTGGTAATGACCATTGGCCAGAGAAAATTATTCCAGTGATGACTGACTGAAACAAGTCCAAAAGCGGTATAGGCTGATTTGGACAGTGGGATATGGATGTGCCACAACGTGCGAAGCCAGCCGCACCCGTCGATACGGGCGGCATCTTCCAACTCTCTGGGGACGGTTTTAAAGGTTTGACGAAGCAAAAAGATACCGAAGGCACTGCCCATATAGGGAAGGGCGATAGCTGTTATGGAGTCGACGAGTCCCAGCCGAGCCATAGTATGGTAATTTTCTACAATTAAAACCTCGGGAACAATCATTAGCTGTATCAGAATCAGTGCGAAGGCAACCGAACTGCCGTAAAATTTTATGCGGGCAAACGCGAAACCTGCCAGGGTGCAAAGAATCATCTGAATCGCTAAAAGTCCGACTACCAGAATGATTGTATTCACCATGTATCTGGCAAAGGGGGCATACAACAACGCTGTACGAAAGTTATCCAGTGTCAGTGGTGATAAGTGAAGAAATCGGGCAGCATCTTTCGCTGGGCGAAAAGCTGCCCAAAATGCATACACCAGCGGAAGAATCCATGCACCGGCAAGAATCCAGGCGAAAATCCAGCCTGGACGAAAGCGGCCGGGTCCAACCCGGGTAGCATTCAGTTTGGTTTGCGGGGCAAATTCGAGTTTCTGTATAGTATGAGATTTCATCGGTAATGAATCCTTTTATCCAGTAATGACAGCTTGGCAAACGCGGCGGCTATGAGAATGCAGAGCAGTACCACAGTAATCGTTGCTGCATAGGGGGTATCAAAGAAAGAAAAAGCCGTCTCATAGATATAGTACAGCAGCAAATTACTGGCGTTGTTTGGACCGCCTTTGGTGAGAATGAACAGATGGTCAACGCGTTTGAATGCATTCAGAAGGGCATTAATCAGTACGAAAAGTGTCGTTGACATTAACAAGGGGAAGGTGATGCTGCGGAAAATGCGGAATCTTCCTGCCCCTTCCATTACAGCTGCTTCGCGCAGACTTGCAGGGATGCTCTGCAGCCCCGCAAGGTAGAATATCATGAAAAATCCGGATTCTTTCCAAATAGTCATAATAATGATGCTTGGCAGAGCCATGTCCGGGCTGCCGAGCCAGTTAGGGCCCTTCAAACCAAAGAGTGAAAATACCTGGTCAAATAATCCAATATCCGGGGTGTAGAAGAACAGCCATATGTTAGCTGCTGCTATCATGGGTAAAATGGTGGGCGAGAAAAATGACAGGCGCAGGAAAGAGCGTGCCGGAATATGTCCGTTAACCCAAACAGCCATGAGAATAGCGATCGCAATAGACGGCAGAACCGTAGCAAAGGC
>CAZANF010000078.1:0-11395 GCA_964486425.1 uncultured Spirochaeta sp.
GGGAGCTGGAAGCACCCGCCTTGAATGCGCTGAAATCCAGGAACCTCGCAGACCTCGGCCCGATCATGCGGCGCAGCTATCTTTCGATGTTCGGCAGCATGCTGGCCGCTGATCCGGGGGTTGTATACTGGCTCCCCGAAAGCATCCGGCTTATTCACAGCGTTGCCGAATGGCGCAAGGCAGGTATGCCGGTGTGGGAAACTATGGATGCCGGTCCGCAGGTGAAACTCGTCACCACCGCAGATCATCTGCCCTCTATCGAATCTCATCTGCGCAGCGAGTTTCCCCGACTTGCATATCTCACCGCGTCGGTCGGACAGGGACCTGTGGTAGACGAGCATCCCGGACGGTCCATATGAATCCGGCTCCGGAGATTCGGTTCGCAGTCCCCTCTTCGTTTCTGCTTTCGGGAGAGTATTTCGTCACCGAGCCCAATGAACCAGGACTGGCTATCGCAGCCGCCCCCACCGCCGATATCCGTATCGAACCCGGCAAGGGATTGACCTGCAGAACGGTATTTGCCGGCACGGAACGCCCGGCCGCAGATCTGCACGAGATTGCAGCTGCCGGTTCAGCAGCCGCCAAATCCCACCCCCTTGTTCACGCTGTTTGTGCCGTATGGGAAGAGGAGATCGGGCCGATAGAGGCAATATCTGCAGCCGGCGGAGCACAGATACTCATAGACACCGCCGGTTTCTTCAGCCCCGACGGGAGCAAACGCGGGTTCGGATCCAGCGCGGCCGCCTGTGCCGGACTCTGTGCTGCCCTGGCATGGCTGGACCCGGGCGCCTCCCGTATTACCCGGCCGCAGCTGGCCCAGATCGCTGTTCAGGCTCACCGCCGTTTTCAGCATGGACGCGGCAGCGGATATGACGTCATGACTGCCGTAATGGGCGGGACCGGCTTTTTTTACGGTGGGGAGAAACCTGGCTGGCGTCCGGCACCGCAGATCGCCCGGATTCTACCGCCGCTGTGGCTGCTGAACTCCAGCAGCCCCGTCTCCAGCAGCCGTTCAATCCTGGGATACTCCGGGTTCCGCCGTACGGCACCGGATGCATGCCGTGCTTACCGGGAACGAAACCGGAATATCCATTCCGCACTCATGTCCATCGGGGCAGACCAGCTGCCTGCCGGCAGGGAACACCTGCTGAAGCTGCTGAATGAGTCCCGTGAGCTGGGACTCTCCCTGGGAGAATCTATCGGCGTACCGGCATCACCCTCCGGGTCCCTGCTGCACCGCCTCTCGCCGCCGCCGCTGCCGGGGGAACGCATCATCAAGGCTGTTGGAGCAGGCAACGAGACCCTGATTGCATTCGGCTGGAAGGAAACCCCTCACCCAGATGCAATTCCGCTTAAAATCTATTCGCAGCCAGTCCCGATGCCGGGTTTAACATCACCTCACGGGAAGCCATACAGAACCCGGAACTCCGGAGCCATATCATGATCGGATGGGGCAGCGGATACGGGAAACTATTGCTGTTCGGTGAACACGCAGCGGTACACGGCTACCCGGCAATCGGGGTCGCCCTGCCGCAGGGTATTCAGGTGTGGATCGGAAGCGTAAACCAGCAGAACAAACTGCATCAGAATGCAGAGTCCTGTATTCTCAATGGATGGACCATCCACGGAATGATGCCGCAGCACCACAGCGCATTCGCCCGCTTGTGGGAAGCCTTCATGCGGCTGCTGCCGAAACTTGATGTCTCTTGCCCCGACAGGGATAAAACCGTCACGGTCTCCTCGGGCCTCCCCTATGCAATGGGATTCGGATCGTCGGGCTCCTTGTCTGTGGCACTGGCGCAGGCCGGAATGCGGTACATCGGGATTGAACCATCTGCCGAATGGCTGTGGAATACCGCAAATCAGCTGGAGGCTGTATTCCATGGCACACCGAGCGGAATAGACACCGGACTGGCTGTGTTCGGAGGCTGGCAGGCTTTTCACCCCCAACAGGGAACCGTAACCCCGAAGTCTCTGCCGCTTCGCACCCCGCTGCCCTCGGTATCGATCCCGATCCTGGTGGGCGCAATCCCGCGGATCGGTACTACCCGAAAACTGGTCGAGCGTGTCGGAGAACAGCTCAAGGCCGAGCCCGAGTACACGACGCAGATACTGACACAGCTGGGAACACATGCCTCAACGATGATCCAGTACATAAAGGAAGGTGAAGCCTCGCCAGAAAATACTGCAGCCGAAGTTCGTCAGGCGCAGGCAGGACTGCATCAGCTCGGGTTATCCACCCCGAAACTGGAAGAAATATTCGCTTTCCTCTATTCGAAAGGGGCACTTGGCTGTAAATTGAGTGGAGCCGGGGGCGGCGGCGCATTTTATGCGGTCTTCGCCGATGCGCAATCCGCTGAGAAAGCACAGATTGCGCTGCACAGCCGTTTATCCAATCAATTCAGTCACGGGAACTACCATGTACAAAGCCTGTTCTCACAGTAACATCACTCCAACCCGCCTGCTCACGGTCGCAGCCGCCATGCTGCTGTTCTTCAGCTGCGCCGGATCACCGGAAAAATCTTCAATAAACCTTGAGCTGGAAGCAGATTTCTCGCACGGAGAATTCATCCCTCTGCTCTCCGATGCCCTCCCGTATCCTGTCCCAACCGCAGAGATGCATCGCTCGCTGTTCGAACGCTATCGTGATTTTTATCGCATAGAACCGGGCGTCCGAACCCACTATGCCGGATGGGTAAAGACCCAGGGCTACCGCATATTTATACAGGGCCTGTTGCTCCCGCAGGACAAAACCCGTGCTGAGGCCGGCACGGCCGCCGACGCAGCCTCACTCACCAACACAGCCGCCAGCGCCGACCCAGCCCTCGGCACCGACACGGCAGGAACAGTGGTTTTGCTGCACGGGTATCAGGAACACGCCGGCACCATGAGCCCGCTTATTAAGCACTTTGCAGACTCGAATCTGGACATCGTCATGGTTGATCTCCCGGGTCACGGGATTTCCAGCGGACGGAGGGTCTGGATTGAAGATTTTACCGTGTATGGTAATATTCTCCGCGATGTGCTGTCTGCTTTGGACCTGCCGGAGGAGGAAAAGCTTATCCTGGTAGGCCACAGTACCGGAGGATCGACAATACTCGAATTCTTGTATCAGCAGGAAGACATTCTCATCAACGATCCCGAACCCGATCTGGTTGTTCTGCTGGCTCCACTTGTCCGCAGCAACCTGTGGAATCTATCGCGTATCGGGATTACCCTGTCCGGCCCCCTGCCGATAGAGCGTATTTCCGGTTCACCGGAGGCCGGTACGGCAAACCCGTTCTTCCTAGCTCTCGCAGCCGCCGACCCGCTGCGGGTTAACTATGCAGATCTGGACTGGGTGCGGGCGGTTATCGACTGGGACCGGCGCAATCAGTCATACGGGCAGCTCGAAAGCCCGGCGCTGATTGTACAGGGAACATCCGACGTTGTACTGAACTGGAGATACAACCTGATATATCTAGGCAATCGGTTGAAAAATTACAGAATCCGGCTTATTGAGGGAGCGGAGCATAATCTGCATCATGAGCAAGGCGAGAACCTGCAGCTGCTGCTGGATTCTATTGATGCCGCGATCGCGGATATTCCTGCGGCTACAGATGCAGCCGCTTCCACAGATTAATCTTCGGTGCCAGCGAATAGTGGAAATACAGCAGAAACAGGGCAACCGGCCCTATAGCCGCAGCAACAATGAGCGACCAGGTAAACGGGGGCTCATCTGCGCCTACGTAGCGTTTGCTTATGAAATCAACCGCACCGCACAAGAGTATTATCCCCATAAGGATATATGCCGCTACATTCGCTCCCCGGGATCGCGATATTGCGGCGGCTAAGGTGACCAGACCGGTAATAACTGCCAGCACCGCGAGGATCGGCAGCCCGATCTCCCAGAACCAGCGGCTGCGCTCATCCAGTATATCTACCGTCCACATAAGAATACCGGTTACCCCAATGCAGATTGCAAGAATGGCACTGATATGACGCCGCAGCAGGATCGGTACGACGCTGTATACCCACACTGCAGCCATAGAGACCCCGACATACAGCGACCAGGTAAACTCGCCCGTTATCAGCCAGTTTATTACCAGCGAGACCAGCACCGGGGTAACACACACCAGAGAAAGCAGCTGAATAGCCAATGCGCGGGCGTATCCGGGGGGACGCTGAGCTAGTAAATCCTCTATCTCGCTGGACTCAGCATACCCTTGCTCTCCTTCCGGGGGGCGTGAAGATGAATAAATCGGCGCATTGCATAACGGACAATTGCGCGTCGACTGATCAACCTCTACTCCGCACTCTGAACAGTAGGGCATAATGCCTCCTTGTTTGAAATAATCTTGGTATGAATCCCTTGCCGCCTGAGCAGGCGGAAAAAGCGCTTTTCAATCTCTGCGGATTGGAGCAGACTCCCGAAGCTGAAGCACAAGGTATCCTTGTTTGATACAACCCCGACTGATACACCATAGGTCGGACTCGGCGGGGGAATAAACTCGGTCCACCGAACCTGCTCATTTACCTCCGGTGGAAACCAAAGCCGCCCTATATTCGACAAACTGGTTGAGTTAATCTGCTCCGATGCGGTTCGATAGACAACCTTCAGTATCAAATCCTTTATGTACAAAGGAATAATCCGCACATACCAGGCGCGCTCACTGCCGACATTGCGCGACAGGTGCCGGTTCAGACTTTTACGGTTTACCTCAACCCGCATATAGTTATGAACCCGCTGCGCAATCTCTTCAAAATCATAATCGCCCAGGCGGAGATCGATCTCCGGATCTACAAATACGAAAAAATTCCGTCTGGTAGCAGTGGGATAAAAGGGTCGCAGGTTTACCGGCAGCAGGATGCGAATCGGCTTCTTCTTCCAGCGCTTCTGCAGCTTGGGGGACTGTCCCCGGATGTAATCCTGATATGCCCAGAACAGGGCCGCCGTAAGATATTCGGTAATACTCACCTTGAGCTTTCGGCTGTGCTCCAGCAGCTGGGCGGTGGAGATTAATCCGCTGATAACCATGTATTCATGACGCGGCAGCATGTGTCCGCGAACATGAAAGGCCCGCGATCGGGAAACAGGCGGCGGAAACTCCTCAATTCCCATTATCTGATTCGCGTCGCGGAATTCTCCCGGCTGCGGAGGACTATCGGGATTGGGGATATCACCCCAGTCGGAGATTTCCACCCCGCACTGGCGGAAGTACTCGGTGATCAGGCTGCGAAAAAACATCGAACCGCCGGTGCCGTCGGTCAGTACATGACAGAATTCCACTGCAATTCGATAGCGATACGCGCGTACCCGCAGCAGATATGCACCACTTGCATGCACATTATAGCGAGTACAAGGCGATCGTCCGTCGGCCATCACCCGTGGTGGGGAATCCAGACGCTCCAGATAATACCAGAAGATTCCGCGTCGCAGTTCCATCTGAAAATACGGATAGCGGCGCATCACTCGCTCCAGTGCAGCCTCCAGCTGAGGTATCCGGACCGGATGATCCAGTACCGCGGCAAGGCGAAACAGTGTGGTGTAGCGAGGCCCCTGAATCGCGGGGAAAATCTTGGCGGCGTTATCCAGCGGCAGCCATACAGCCCCCTCCTGATGCCGCCCCGGCAGATCACGGAATCCCTGAAACTCTGCTGACTGGTTCATATATCCCTTTCCCGTTCGGTATCCGAGGTGAAATCAATCCCCCGCCGCTGCTGTTCGCGGGCTACGAGGGCAATGGATAGTCCCTGCGGGACCAATCGCTGCAGAAACGCCAGCAGGCGAAACCCTGCCGGATAGATATACATCCCGCCGCGGCCCATAGCTCTGCGCATAACCGCCTCGGCCGCATCCTCCGGGCCCGGCGCCCTTCGCAGATAGCCGCGCTCCGTAACCCCGGCCTTGGCTACAAACCCGGTTTGCAGGGGTCCCGGGCAGAAGGTGGTTACCCCGATCCCGCGATACCGCAGCTCGGCCTCCAGAGCCCGGCTCCAGCTGACCAGACCGGCTTTCGAGGCATAATACACCGCCATCCCCGGTCCGGGGCTCAGCCCCGCGGTGCTGGCAATGTTCACAATCCTGCTGCCGGACTGAAGCAACGGCAGCAAGCTGCGTGTAAGCAGAACGGCGGCGGTCAGATTGACCTCCAGCTGCATGCGCAGGGCATCAGGTTCCGCTTGCTCAAACAAACCATGAACGGCAACACCGGCGTTATTGATAAGCATACCGATCAAACCGGTATCCCGACACACCGCCTGAATTTGAACGGCGATTGATTTCACATCCTGCATCAGATCCGCGGGCAGCAGCACCGGGTCCCTGGCCCAATCGGAAAAGCCCATCTCCCCGGCAATCTGCTCTGCGGTCTGCTGAAGCTCATCCACCCTGCGTGCAATGAGTATAGGGCGAAAACCGGCACGGGCACACCGCATCGCCAGCTCACGGCCAAGTCCGGATGAGGCACCGGTAACTACTGCAAATGCATTGCGAGCCGTGCTCATAACGGCTGCGGCGCAGAACGGAATATGATATCCTCGTCAGCGAAATCCTGCGGTTGCTGCTTCGGAAGGGTAACATACAGGGTAGTGCCGTCTTCCTCCGTTGAGGTGAAATGTATCTCTCCCCCATGGGCACGGGTAATCAGTGCGGCGATATAGGTGCCCAATCCCGTACCGTTCCGCTTCCCGCTGGTGGAAAACCGCTTGAAAAAATCACACCGGATGTCCGCAGGAACCACTCCGTCGTTGTGAATGCGGAACTCCAGTTCATCATCATGTTCGAGGATCTTCCAGGTTACCTCGCCGTTGTCCGGGCTGGCCTCAACGGCGTTACGCAGCAGATTGGAAAAGAGGTTCTCCAGATGGATCTTCTCGCCCTCAAGTGAAAGCAATGAATCCCCCGACATGGGCTTCCCGTTTTCCAGCAGAACCACATTGACGTTCCCGGCTTCACGGGCGGGCATGGTTTCGTGCATAACCGTCCGCACAATATCGGTGATTCGGATTTGTCGTGCGACAAGGTGGTACTTGCCTTCTTCCATGCGGATAAAATCAATGGAATTGCTTATCATATAGTTGAGTTTCTGCCCGGAATCCTGAATCATATTCACCAGCTTGCGCTGCTGATCGGTCAGCTCATTGCTCAGCAGCAGCTGTGTGGAAATGAGCATCGCATTCAGGGGATTACGCAGATCATGACGGACCATCTTTTCGACCTCATCCTTGGTGCGTTCCAGCTGCTTGCGCTCTTCTATCTCCTGGTTCAGCTGCGACACCGTCCGCTCAAGCTCCACTTCCATCAGCTTGCGATCGGTAATATCGACTACAAAGGTTACCTTCTTCGGCTCCTCATCCACATCCATGATATATGCTGCATCGGCGAGTACATTCATTATCTTCCCGTCGGCTCGCTGGACTGACCACTCCCCGCGCAGCTCCGCGGTCTGATTCATAAACTCATCGTGCAGCTGTGTGAGATAGGCGCGATCATGTTCCGGGACTACCATACTGAAATGATTGCCGATAAGTTCATCTTCCCGATAACCGTACATTCGACAGTAGGTGGGGTTTACATACTCAAAAAACCCGCCACGGTCGGTTATGCAGATTCCTACCGGGGTTGATTCAATAATTTTATACAGCCTTGCGGCGCTGCCGGCGACAGACACCTGGCTTGAATTGGTCTCATTAGCCATATACACTGTAAATCATATCGCGAAGCCCTTACCGGTGCAAGAGAACAAATGGAGGAACTATGAAAACCGACGGTCAAATTGCTGCAGAATCGGCATTGCAGACAATGCAGGAAATCGGATCCCGCCTTGGTCTGCATGAGGATGAGCTCATTCCGTACGGCAAAACCGTTGCAAAGATTGATATTGAAGCCTTGAGAACACGCCTGGGAGGGTTTGAGAATCCGAAGGGCCGCTACATCAACGTTACCGCCATCACTCCTACACCATTCGGAGAGGGCAAAACTACCACCTCCGTGGCTCTCACCCAGGGCCTGGGCCGGATCGGCAAGCGCTCTGCGGCTACCCTGCGGCAGCCATCCATGGGTCCGACCTTCGGGATTAAAGGCGGGGCAGCCGGTGGAGGCTACAGCCAGGTAATTCCGATGGAGGCTATGAATCTGCATCTCACCGGGGATATCCACGCAATTTCAGCCGCACACAACCTGCTTGCCGCCGCAGTAGATGCCAGAATCTACCATGAGGACCGCTGGGGCGATGCCTTCTTCCAGAAAAAGGGATTGCGCAAGCTGCACATAGATCCGGATGCTGTTGCCTGGCGACGGGTGCTGGATATCAGCGATCGCGCCCTGCGCAATGTGATTATCGGGCTGGGCGAGAAAGCCGACGGCCCGGTCCGGCAGACCGGCTTCGATATTACCGTTGCCAGCGAACTGATGGCCATTCTTGCACTGGCCCGTTCCGTGCCGGATCTGCGCGAACGTATCGGCCGCGTCATCCCGGCCTGGTCCCGCAAAAGCCAACCGCTCACGGCGGAGGATTTCGGTGCCGCCGGTGCCATGGGGGCCCTGCTGAAGGATGCCTTCCAGCCGAACCTGCTGCAGACCATCGAGGGACAGCCGGTGCTGGTGCATGCCGGACCGTTTGCCAATATCGCTCACGGCAACTCCTCGATTATTGCCGACGATGTCGCCCTGTCCCTGGCGGACTATGTGGTTACCGAGGCCGGGTTCGCTGCGGATATCGGGTTCGAGAAATTCTGCAACATAAAGTGCCGCACCTCCGGGCACATCCCGGATGCGGTTGTGCTGGTCGCTACTGTGCGCGCCCTGAAATACCACGGAGGCGGAGCCGGACTTACCCCCGGCAAGGCAATCCCGCCGGAGTATAAAACCGAGAATGTGGAGCTGGTGCGAAGGGGCTGCACCAACCTGACAGCACATATACGCAACGTACGCTCGTTCGGCTTACCGGTTGTGGTGGCTATCAATGCCTTTCCCACCGATACGGAGGCAGAATGGCAGGCTGTTCGCGAAGAGGCTTTGAAAGCCGGGGCCCGTGATGCGGTTGTGCATACCGGATTTGCCGACGGGGGCGACGGCACCACGGATCTCGCCCGTGCGGTAGCTGCAGCCTGCGACGAGGCCGACCAGCAGGCCTTTCACTTTACCTATGAGCTCACCGACACCATAGACGAAAAGCTGCGGGCTCTTGCAACCGGGCTGTACGGGGCCGGGGAAATCGAGATTTTTCCGGCAGCTGCGGCCAAAATCAAGCAGTTCACCGGGCTGGGATATGCAGATCTTCCCATCTGCATTGCCAAGACCCATCTGTCCATCAGTCATGATCCGGCACTGCGAGGGGCGCCGCAGGGCTATACCTTTCCGATCCGGGACATCCGTCTGAGTGCAGGGGCGGGATTTCTGTATGCCCTGGCCGGTGATATCCGGACGATGCCGGGGTTACCCAGCTATCCGGGATTTATGGATATTGACCTTGACCCCCGTAATGGTGGCATTATAGGCCTCTCGTAGAGGAAGGCCCATGAATCAAGATCAGATTAAAAACCAGCTGCTCAAGCTGGAACCCGAAGTCGAAGAGTTCTCTGTAATCCTCTCCGGCAAGCAGAGCAAGCGCGTGAACGGGCTGTACAAACCAGAAAGCCGCGAGATTATCATCCATAACAAGAACTTTACAGATGATAACGAGATGATGTATACGGCCATCCATGAGTTTGCGCATCATGTTCACATGACAAACAGTCCTGTACCGGTCGGGCCGAGAGCCCACACAGTAGAGTTTCGCAATATCCTGCATGAGCTGCTTGGCCGCGCCGAAAATGTCGGGGTATTTCGCAATGTGTTCGACACTACCCCGGAGTTTCAGGAACTCACCCAGCGTATACGCGAGCAGTTCATGCGCCAGAACGGACGCCTGATGAAAGAGTTCGGTGCGGTGCTCGGTGAGGCGGCCGAACTCTGCCGTAAATTCAACGCCCGTTTTGAGGACTATGTGGAGCGCGTGTTAGGCATCAACACCAAGGACGCCAACACGGTTATCAAGTTTCATGCCTTTAATGTGAATCCCGATCTCGGCTACGAGAACATGAAAACAGTAGCCAATATCCGCAACGAGAAGGAACGGCTGCGAGCCGAAAACGCCTTTCTCGCCGGAGAGAGCCCGGATAGCGTGAAGCGCTCACTGCATGGAAAAAACAAGGATGATGAAGATCCAATCGAACGTCTCAAACGCGAGAAACGGCGTATTGAACGAACCATCACCAGCCTCCAGCAGAAGCTCACCATGGTGGAACAGCGGCTGGCAGGGGTCGGCGAGCTGCAGGAAACTGAATAGCACAGGGATTCAGTAGATCAACCTTGATAAAATTTGTCACCATGCCTATGCTGTAGATATGAATACACCTGTAGAGGCGATCACTGTCGAGGGTGAACGCACAGATAAAGATCTGGTTGTATATGCCTTGTCAACCTGTGCATTTTGCAAACGATCAATGGAATTTCTGTCCGAATTGGGATTTACCTATTCCTATGTCTATCTTGATGACCTGGAACTGGAGAAAAAACGGGCAATCAAGGCCGAGCTGAAATCACAATTCAGGAAACTCCCGGTATTCCCGATTCTGGTAATCAATGGGTCCGAAGCACTTTCCGGTTTTATTGAGGATCGATGGCGGTCCGCGCTCGGTGTGGAGGAACAGGTATGAAAAAAAAAGACCCACAGGACGCTCATCGATTTGTAACCAGCGTAGCCGCCAGGCAGGGTTGGGCCATAAACCCCGACCCTGATTTTTTGCAGTCCGTCGAAAAAGGGCTGGCACTCAACTACAACCGCTACGGTTATTTTCTGTGCCCCTGCCGCGATGGAGACGGCGTTCGCGAGGCGGATCGCGACATCATCTGCCCATGCGACTATAACATCCCCGACCAGAAGGAGTATGGCCACTGCTTCTGCGGGCTCTTCCTCTCCAAGGAGTTCGCAGCCTCCGGAAAACCGGTTCAGCCGATTCCAGAGCGACGCCCGGACCAGGAAGACAGCTGATGCGCGGACGGGCGCTCCCCTGCCTTGCCGGGATCCTGCTTTTTTTCCCGGCCCTGTCGCTCACAGCCCAGATAGATATCCATCGATTTGAACAGCTGTCCTCTGAAGACGGGCTTATCAACACCTCAATTTCTTCCATCATTCAGGACGAGGCCGGCTATCTCTGGTTCGGCACCCAGGCCGGACTGCACCGCTACGACGGGTACGAGATGCGGCTGTTTACCTCCGAACCCTTTAATCCGGACAGTCTTTCCAATAAGCTGGTACAAACAATGTACCACGGACCGAATCAGCAGCTATGGCTCGGGACATATTGGGGTCTCAACCGTTTCGATCTCGAAACCTACCAGGTTAACAGCTATCAGCATCTCCAGGAGGAT
>CAZANF010000079.1:0-11381 GCA_964486425.1 uncultured Spirochaeta sp.
GTTACCAGCATGATGTACGGCGTGAACCGGTTGCAGACCTTCCGATACAGGTCGGGTATCGGGAGATGCTGAATGGACATCGTCTTGCTATACGAACGGCGCAGATAAACACGAATACTGATGGACTGGCGCAGTTTCAGCATCCTTCACCTACATTTGTGGGAACCGAGCGGGTTACCTTGAGCCTCGATCTGTCCTCCAGCATGGAACCTCTGCTGCGGCTCGACGGCAGATATCGCTCGCTGGTGCGTTCGCTTGAGGATGCAATTATTCAAGCCCGGGCTACTGTTGCCATGGATGTCGAGAGCCGGGCGCGGAATATACCCACCGCAGTCCTGGTGCTGGATACGGACATAGCCGGAAGTCCGATCCGTGAGCAGACAACCTCTGCCGGGATTCAGGAGGTGCTCTCGGAGGCCGGTTTTTCCCTCCAGGCTATTGATCTTGAACCCGAGTTTCTGCAGGTGTTATCCGAGGAAGAACTTCTTCAGGCTATCAGGGCAAGTTATGAGGATGATATTGAACGGGTGATTATCGGGATTGCCGAGATCCGGGATTTTGATGAACGAGACGGATTTATCGTGAGTGTAACAGGAACGATCCGGGCGCTCAATCTGCATACCGGGGCTGTGTTACACACTGCCTCCCCGTCAAGCCGGGCCCGGGCCAATAGCTCCGGCCGTGCAATTTCCTCCGCCTTTCGGAATTTGGGCGCCGGTATCGGAGAGGACCTGGTGCGAAGCCTCCCCTAATCCTGTTTCAGCTGCAAAAACGGGCGGGGATCATCGGAAACAAGTCCGATAGCACCGGCTTTCAGCAGTCTGGTGCCAGCGGCTTTATTGTTGACCGTCCATGGAATCGACCATCGCATTGACCATTTTATCCGGTGTTTCGCCAGCGGTTCATGCGGTTTATACCCGTCTGCAGATCCTATCATGCGGCCCAGGCCCGAGCGCAGATACCATGGAACATCCTTGTCGCGTGAATAGATCGCGGCGGTGGAAATCTGCGGCATTACGGCATGGAATCTTCTCAGTTCCAGCGGATTAAATGATGAGACAATGAGCGGCGCATGGGGCTTTACACGTGTAATAACCTGCGCAACTGCTGCCGCCAGCCCGCGATCAGCCTTGACCCCGTTTTTCAGCTCTATATCAAAATAGCAATCGCCGCCGAGGGCCGCAAGCACGTCCTCCAGCAAGGGGATCCTCTCGTCGCTGAAGTCTCCGTCTAAATGACTGCCGATATCAATATCCTTCAAATCAGCATAGGTGGACTCCTCGACTCGCAGATCCCTTCCGCCGACTCTCTTCATGTCATCATCGTGGATAACCACAATCTTCCCGTCGCTGGTAATATGTACATCCAGTTCTATGCCCGGGACGCCCCAAAGGCGGGCCGCCTTGAAAGCCGAAAAGGTATTCTCGGGATAATCGTTTCGCAGCCCGCGATGGGCGAACAGCAGCGGGAGCATGCCCCGGTCGAATCCTTTCGGCAGTCTCATTTTCCCGTCCTTGTGTCGCTGTCATTCTGCACCTGCTGCTGCAGTCTGGAAAGTTCTTTTTCAACGGAATCCTCTGTTTCAAGCGTCCGCAGGGATTCCTCCAGCTCATAGTCAGGGCCAAGTATGCCGCTTATGTGTTCGAGAAGCGCGTGTGTATCCTGCCGGCCGTCAGGGTGCTGTGCCTTTTGCTCAAGCTGCTGCTGTATTCGGTGAACCTCGGATTCGAGTTCCATCACATCCATTTCGAGAGATGTGCTGCGTGCCCGGAGCTCGTCGTATTTCTCCTGAGCAACCTGAAAAAGATCATCACGCTGGGTTTTCTGTGCCAGCTCCTTGCGATGCTGCCAGGCAGCCATATCTTCGTTAACCTTCTGAAGATCCTTTTGGGTCTTTTTGAGTGACATGAGATACTGCAGCGCTATATCACGGATTTCGGCCAGGTTCAGGTTGGTCAAATCGATCGATTCCATACACTAGGCTCCTCATAGATATCGTACTGTCTCCGGTAGCCACGGTCAATTGTTTAGCGGTACCCTTGGGGTATGAGCCGTTACATATCTCTTTCAGATGATCCGATTGCTGCTATTGCAACCCCGTTCGGGGAGGGGGCGATTGGAATAATTCGTACCAGCGGGGAAGGATGCATAGAACTATGCGCTTCGTTATTCAGTAGAGGCAAGGCGCTGCTGGCTGCGGCCGGACATACCGTTGTGCATGGATACATTCGATCGCCGGAGAACCTGCAGCGGTACGATGAGGTGCTGCTTACGGTGTTTCGCACCCCGAAGAGCTATACCGGACAGGACAGTGTCGAGATCTCATGTCACGGGAGTCCGGCGGGATTGCAGGCAATTATGGGGCTGCTCTTGGAGAACGGTTTTCGTGCTGCCGAACCCGGCGAGTTTACCTTGCGAGCCTTTCTGCAAGGCAAGCTGGATCTTACTCAGGCGGAGGCGGTTCACGAGCTTATTACCGCCAAAACCCGCACAGCCCACTCGCTGGCTCTCTCCCGTTTATCCGGCGGAATCTTTCGGCGAATCGATGCTGTGAAACAGCGGATGGTGCATGCAATGGCCGCAGTTTCCATTCAGCTGGATTATCCGGAAGATGAGCTTGGAGAAATACCATTGCCTGGGGAGGATATAGCTTTCGCCCGCGATGAATTGGGGGGGCTGCTGAGCACCTTCAGCAGCGGGCGTCTGTATCAGGAGGGTGTGCGGATAGCGTTGGCCGGGCGCACCAACGCGGGAAAATCAAGCTTGTATAATCTGCTGGTGCGGGAAGACCGGTCGATAGTATCGGAGCAGCATGGCACTACCCGTGACTATATAGAGACTATGGTGAATATTCAGGGGATTCCGGTTCGTCTTTTCGATACCGCCGGGCTGCGGGAGACCGAGGAGATAATCGAGTTTGAAGGGATCCGTCGGTCCGGAATGATAATCGAGTCCGCTGCCCTGGTGCTGTACCTGATTGATGCGGTGAAGGGAATCGAAGAGGAGGACCGCGTCCGCCTGGCCCGGATTGCCGACTTGGGTGTTCCATGCGTGCAGGTGTGGAACAAGGTTGATGCGTTAAGTGACAAGCGGTTGATGGAGTTGCCCGGGGATGCTGTCCCTGTAAGCGTACACACCGGTTTTGGGCTGGATGCCTTGCACGGCAGGATCACCGAGGTTATAGGCGGAGGGGAGGGGATCTCCGACGGCGCGGTGGTGATCGATTCGCAGCGACAGCATGACCTTATCCAGCGGGCGCTGAGGGCTCTTGATCAGGTCGAGCAGGATATTGCGCAGGGGGATCCGGTAGATGTTCTGGCGCTGGATCTGCAGGAGGTGCTGAATGCGCTGGGCGAGATAACCGGCGAGGTTTCTTCAGCCGATATCCTGGATGCAATGTTCAGCGGGTTCTGCGTCGGCAAATAGCCATAATCACTGCAATATGATACAAAAACACTATGGAATATGATGCAATCGTTGTAGGCGGCGGTCATGCCGGTATTGAGGCTTCGCTTGCGTTGGCGCGACTCGGCTTTTCTACGCTGATGATAACGCAGAATCTGGATACTATCGGAAAGCTCTCCTGCAATCCTGCCGTCGGAGGACTGGCGAAAGGGAATATGGTAAGGGAGATTGATGCCCTCGGCGGCGAAATGGGTCGCCTGATCGATGCTTCCATGATTCAGTTCCGGGTGCTGAACCGGAGTAAGGGCCCGGCTGTGCAGGCCCCCCGCGCACAGGCGGATAAGGTGGCCTATCAGAATCTCTCGAAAAAGACCCTGGAACGGCAGGAGAACCTCGAGCTGTTTCAGGACACAGTCGTTGATTTCCAGCTGCAGCAGAATGCGGATGGTACTCCGGTGATAACCGGGGTAGTGACCGAGCGGGGACGGAGGTTTGCTGCATCGGCAGTGGTGCTCACAACCGGCACCTTTCTGAACGGAAAGATCTTTGTTGGTGAATATACCCAGACCGCCGGACGCATTTCCGAGCCGGCAGCCCAGGGCTTGGAAGGCCCTCTCGCCCGACTCGGATTCCGGCTGGGTCGTATGAAGACCGGGACACCTGCCCGGGTCGCCAGAAGCTCACTGGACTTCAGCAAGCTGGAACCGCAGTTCGGTGATGAGGACATTGTTCCATTTTCCTTTTCACGTGAAGAGGGGGTGGTCCGGCCGATGCTGCCGTGCTATCTGACCTTTACAAATGAGCGGACGCATCAGGTTATTCGAGACAATATCCAGCGCTCACCACTGTATTCAGGCGAGATTATCGGATCGGGACCGCGGTATTGTCCGTCGATTGAGGACAAGGTGCAGAAATTCCCGGACCGTGACCGGCATCAGATCTTTATTGAACCGGAAGGTCTGGATACCGATGAGATGTATCTGAACGGTATTTCCTCCTCCATGCCGGAGGATGTGCAGGAGGATTTCATTCATACGATTCCGGGGCTGGAGAATGCCAGGATTATGCGTCCAGGATATGCGGTTGAGTATGATTATATTGATCCCAGTCAGCTGTATCCGAGTCTGGAGACCAAGCTGGTGAAGAACCTGTATATCGCCGGTCAGACCAACGGTACCTCCGGCTACGAAGAGGCCGCTGCGCAGGGGCTCATGGCCGGTATTAATGCTGCAAGACGACTCCAGAACAAGGAGCCGGTTATTCTGAGCCGGGCAGATGCGTATATCGGGGTTTTAATTGATGACCTGGTAACGAAGGGGACGGAGGAGCCGTACCGTATGTTTACCTCTCGCGCCGAGCATCGTATCAATCTTCGCTATGATTCGAGTGATATGCGGCTGTATGACCTGGGGTATGAGATTGGGCTGCACTCCGATGAGCGGTATGAGCGGTTTAAAATGAAGCGGCAGGCTATAGCCGATATGAAGAGGCTGCTGCTCCAGCGCAAGGTGAAGCAGTCGGATCTGGATTTTGAACTCAATGGTTCGCGGGAGTTTATCGAGCGAAGCCTGGGGAAGAGTTTTTACATCGTGCTGAAGGATCCGTCGATGTCGATCCGTACCCTTGTCGGGCTGGAGCCGTTTCTTCAGGAACACCCGGTGGATTGGGTCAAGCAGGTCGAGCTGGATATCAAATATGAGGGGTATATTGCCCGTCAGGAAAAACAGATTGAACGATTTCAGAAGATCGAGAAGATAAAAATTCCGGAGGGCTATAACTTTGATGCAGTCGAAGGGCTGTCCAATGAGGCTCGTGAGAAGTTCCGCAAGATTCAGCCAGTCTCAGTGGGGCAGGCATCCAGAATCAGCGGGATACGTAATTCCGATATTGCGGTTTTAATGGTGGCGTTCGGACGGGGAAGCTGATGACTCCCGATCTGATGCAGCGGCTGTGGAGCGGTGCGGAAAAGCTGGGTGTGAATCTCGACAGCGAGCAACGGCGTCAGCTGCAGCTGTTTGCGAGCGAGATTGAATTATGGAATCCGCGTCTCGGACTCGTGAACGCGGAAGGTGAGGAGCTTATCAGCAAGCATTTCCTTGATTCGCTGGCAGCCGTTCCGCGGATTACACAGGTCATACAGGAGATGGGATACGGGAACAGGGTTGCTGCTGTGGACCTTGGCTCGGGCAACGGCTTTCCGGGCATTGTTCTGCAGATTGCGATTCCGCAGCTGCGCATGACCCTTGTAGAGAGGTCGTCGAAGCGATGCGGATTTTTGCGGAACGTTGCCGCGCTGCTGCCTGCGCTGCCGCTGCAAATTCAGCAGTGTGACCTCTCGGACGTCGACGGGGAGTTTTCTCTGGTATTCAGCCGGGCTTTTCGGCCCCTGCAGCCCGGGATTGTGGCCGGTATGCAGCGCATAACCGCACCGGATGGAACCTGGATACTGTATAAGGGAGACCCGGAGAATGCCCGGAACGAATTAGAGACTGCAGGACTGGAAGGCGAGGTGCTGCCGCTGCAGATACCCGGAGTAAGCGAAAAACGATGTCTGGTGGTATGCCGGTCATAGGGCCCGGGGCAGCGCGCTGGTGAGTGAAGCTAATGCCCCGTTGTTCGCGTCGCCCTATCTTCTCGACAAGGCTCTCAGGCGCTTCAGAAGTTCATCCTTGGAAATCAGGTCAATCAGACGCGCTTCGACAAATGCTTCGGCACCTTCGGTAAACTGTCCGGCGGTAAAGCATAATCCGCGGCCTGCTTTGAGCTCCTTTATTCGGCCGTGAAAGTCGCGCAGCATAAACTCGCCGACCTGACCGGTTGACCGGATAAAGCGGAAGAGGATTACATCCATCCACTTGCTTGTCTCTATTTCAGCCAGAATATCGGTATACTCGCTCTTTTGCACGCTGATATCAGTGATTTTGGTCTGGCTCTGGGGGAAATAGGTTGAGGTCAGCTTTCGGCACAGGGTCACGAACTCGGATGGAGGAGCGATCAAATAGGTCTGCAGATTTTGATTCTGATGCAGTTCAGATGCAGAGGCGATTTGAGCCTGAACATCCTTGTAATTCGGATTTACATTCTTTATCTCCTGCAGGAGAGGCAAGGCGCGGTCCAGTTCCTGATTACGCGTGTAGGCAGCTGCCAGGCGATACTTCAGTTCAAGCATGATGTCCGGCTGAATATTCTGATGCCGCAGACCGATTTCGAAATCGAGTTGAGCCTGCTCGTATTTTCTCAGTTTTACATTGATGCTGCCGGCGTATAAAGATGCCTGAGGTCCCCATTTGGGATCGGGTCTGAGGTGGGAGAATATTCGCAAGGCTTTGTCATTCTGCCCGGAGTCGTAGTAGCACTGGGCCATCACAAATAAGGAGGTCTTGTCATCCGGTTGGGCATCCACGACGGATTTCAAGCGGCTGATGGCATCCTTGTATTTTTTTGCCTTGGCAAATGCCTGTCCAAGATAGCGGCGAGTATCGAGATGCTCCGGCTCCTGGGTTTCTGCAGCACGTAAAAGCTGAATCGATTTTTCGTAGTTTTTGCGCAGGTATTCGAGATATCCAAGGTTGTAGTTAATATCGAACTCGTCAGAGCGAAGTGTTCGAGCTACCACCATGCTCTTGTAAGCCTCGTCCATGCGCTTCAGTTTCATTGCGCAGAGGCCGTGCCGCAGGGTTACATGAAATTCAGGAACCTGCGGGTGGCTGGGGGAAAGGTCGATGAGAATCTCGTAGGTGCGGAACGCCTTTTCCCAAGCCCCCTCATCGAAATTGATATCGGCGATAGTGAGCAGGGCATCTGCATCCTTCGGATTTGAAGAAAGCTTCTTCTTCGCTTCCTTCATGAGCGTGGCTGCGTCCTTGTTGCGCTTACGAGCCGCCCGCTTGCCCCCGGATGTACCGGAATCTCCGCTTCTAATCGCTACGGTTGCTACAAGGAGAATAAAAATGACAGCTATTAACAGAATAATTGCTACGGTAATACCCACACAGGTATTATCTTTCGCACAGGAGAGATGTGTCAATTGTTGTCTGGAGAAAAAGCGTGTATAGTAGTAATATACACCTCGTTTGAGGAGGCATTGTGGCCAATATTGGATTAAAGACAGCAGATGGCGGGTTTTTCTCTATTTTCAGCGATCAGGAACCCGGAAAAAGGAAGGTCAGATTAATACCTGCAAGGGAGCATCAGTCCAGTGTGCAGATTGATCTCTTTCGCGGGGATTCGAATGATATTGCAGAATCAGAATACATCGGCAGTCTGCTGCTGGAGCATATCGAATCTACCGAGGAAGGAACGCGCGAGATTGAGCTGGTGGTGGCTATTGATCGGAACAGCGACTTCCAGGCAACCGCGAAGGATATCGGAAGCGGGAGCTATCAGAGCTTTTCAGTGAATCTGAATGCCGTGAATGATGTGGGTGGGTTTGATATTCCCGACTTTTCGCTGGATGATGATCAGATTGATCAGGTTGTGGTCGATAGCAGTGACCAGGACACAGATCCCCTGTCTATGGATATGGACATGGAAATCCCTGCGGACGACCGGCTCGGGCGCGAGCTTGAGGCCGGGTTGGAAGAGGATATCTCTGAAGATGCAGGGCTGCCCGATCCGCCGAGATTTACTGCTAACGAAGATGTTGTTCCGTATTCCGACAGCTATGGACAGGAGGATCAGGCCGAGGAACCGGTGAAGCCGTTTAAAGAGGTGCGTCGTTTGCATCCCGTGGCAATCGCCATTATCGTGCTGATTGTTCTCGCTGCTCTGGGGCTCATCGGGTTCGGCATCTATCTGCTGGTCCGCGGAGAAAGCACCTCGGCTCTGAAAACGGTTCGGCAGATAAAGATTGCATGGGACAGTACGATAGGATAGTCTATCCCCCACATGTATCTACGTACTATTCAGCACATATCCCTTCGCGGTATTACCGCCGTGATTTTTGCACTGCTCATTAGCGGCTGCTCGTCTGCGGCTGCATCTCCCCTTCCTCCCGAGGCGCTTGTTCAGCAAATACTTGACGGGAAGCTTGCAACGGAAGATGTGTTAACGGGACCATCCGGTTCCGCGTATATGCTCGGCCGTTACCTGCAGAGCTTTCCTGCGGAAGAATTACAGCCCGATACCTTTTTTATGCTTTCTCTCAGACATGAGGATGCGCCCTTTGCAGTGGAGGCCGGCTTGCAGCTGCTTCAGACGAGTGCCTCCGGGGATGCAGCTTCCGAGGCTGCTCTACGCCTGAAGGAGCGGTTCAGCGACACATACGAGGTGAGCCGGGCATTGGCAAAACACTGGTATGAACAGGAAGCGGATGGAAAGCTTGCCGCGCATCTCCCTGAACTGAACGAATTCCCGCAATCCCGGAATGATGCCGAGGTGCGTCTGTGGAATATTATGCTTCCGATTCGCAGTAACAGTTCTGTACCCCGGGATGAGCTCGAGGCTTTTCTGACGGACTTCCGTGCAGCCGATGAACACTGGCGGCTGGAGCGATATATAGCCTTTCATGATGATTTGGTGATAGAGCCGGAACTTTACGAGCTGCTGCAGCACAAAGCCGCTGTTTCGCAGCAGCAGTATCGCGGGTCGGCAGCCGCGCTGCTGGAGGAATCCTGGCCGGCGGTTAATGCCCTGCTGCTCTGGGATATCTACACCGCAGCCGGGCAGTCGGGGACGGAGGCGGAGCTTGCCGGTGCTTTTCTCGACATTGCGCACGGAGCTGATGGTGTGCCTTCCTCAGCGGCGTCATTTATCGGCAATCCGCTGCCTGCGGAGCTTGCCGGGAGACTGCTGGCCAAAATCGGCAGGAATTCCGCTGCAATTGAGGCATTCCGGCTCGGGATAGATCTGCTTGTGACGGATAATCCGGAGGCGATAGCGGAGCTGTCCGGACAGCGTATGGTGTGGAACTGGTGGCAGGCTGGAATCCGTACCGGCCTGGATACCGGGCTTGCCCAGGCTGAAATGCTGCAGGGTTGGATACGGAATCCGGACTATTTCGATGATCTTGTGCACGATCTGATATCGCGGCTGGTTCGTGAGGAGCGTTGGGGAGCAATGCAGCAGCTGTATGCTCAGCTGGACGGGGTGCTTAGCCAAGGGGTACTGGCGCGCCTGGCATGGATCATGGCTGAGGGGATTAGGACAGGGGCCGATCTTGCTTTAGATCGGGAACGACTGCTCCAGCAGGCTGCTGATCAGCGTGAGAACCCCTATTATAGTATGGTGGCCTCAATTATGCTTGGGCGTCCCAGAGAGCTGCCGGTTCTGGATGACCGTCAGGGTCCGGAGCCGTCTCTTATCGGTTATTCTGCCGGGGAATATCGGCAATGGGCATACCTGGCGTATGAAAGCAAGGTGCTGGATGAAGGGTATCGAATCCTGTATGCCGGTGCCGCCTGGTTTGAAATGGACGAGATAGCCCGGTTTGCAGAGCAGCATCACCAGGAAGGCAGGTATATTGACGGAATGCGATTACTGGATCGGGCAATACGTATCCATCAGCCTGAATCAATCCCGGAGAAACTCATGGAATTGAGATATCCGCTGGCCTTTTCGAGTGAAATACATGAGGTTCTCGAGCGGTATGAGCATTATCCACCCGTATTCTATGCCCTTGTACGGGAGGAGAGCTATTTTGATGCCGGAATACGTTCCTGGGTAGGGGCCAGCGGCCTTATGCAGCTGATGCCTGCAACAGCGAATGATATGGCTCAATTGCTGCGAATGGAGGAGCCGGAACTGACGGATCCCGATACCAATCTTGCTATCGGCGGACTGTACTACCACCGATTGCTGAATCGCTTCAAGATCCCGGTACAGGCGCTCATCGCCTATAATGCCGGTCAGGGACGTGTGAACAGATGGCGAACCGAGTCCTGGGCTGAAAGCTCTATTCTGTTTCATGAGGGGCTGCCGTTCGAAGAAACCCGACATTATATCAGAAAGATATTCGTTTCGGCGGCTCACTATAACGCGCTTCATTTTTCCGGAAGCGCAAATGAGGTGTTTTCTTTCCTTTTCCCGGATGCAGATGCTTATACCGACAACCAATTTCGCCGATAGAAGCAATTAGGAGGGGCTCGTGAGCGACTACCGGACAGCGACAGATTCATCTAGGCATCTCCCGCTGTTTCTTGTTATTGGATCGATGTTTCTACTGTTCTCATTTGTACTGTCGATGCTCCCGTATCAGGATTTCGGCTTTGGCCTCATTGTGGCTGCTCAGCCTGGCAGATTCCTTTTTCGCAGCTTTCATTATGCAGGGGTAACCGTTCCACTTATGCTGTATATTGCTGCATTAGCGGTAAGGGCAAGGCGTTTTCGTTTGGACTGGCTGGTAATGGGGGTACTTTCTGCCTTGCCGATGGGGGCGGCGGCTGTTGCACTGCGAATACTGTTTGCGGCGGATATTCATTCCTCCCCGATAACTGCAGCTGCAGTACGGGTTTTTGGTGAAACAGTTGCGGTTGGTGTTTCTGCCTTCTCCGCACTTGTTTTAATTGTAGCAATTTATCGACTTGGCAGATACCTTCCCCCGAGGGATGTCGCGGCCCATGCTGCAGAGGAAGGGCTGGATGAGTTCGAAGAGGTCGACGGTATAGATGATGTGGATGACCGGTTTGACCGGTTTGACCGGCCGCGCGGTGCAAGGACGGCTGATACAATCGGCTCGGAGACCTTTAACCGGCTGGTAATGGGCGGGCCGGTATCGCGGCGATCGGCTGAGGCTGAGATTGAGGCTGAGACTGAGGCTAAGACTGAGACAGTGGAGCCGCCTGAAGCAGGTGAGACTGAGACTCGGGGGGCGGGTTCCGAAGAGGCGCCGGAGGCACCGGGTGGGGACCCCGCGGCTGGAGGGACGGTTGAGACAGAGGCGGCGCATGGCCCTGAATCCGGGGGGTCCCCGGTAATTCATGTTCCTTTTCCCCGGCCCCGTCAAATGGAACAAGAGCCGGAGGCTGCGGGAGCAGCAA
>CAZANF010000080.1:0-11154 GCA_964486425.1 uncultured Spirochaeta sp.
CAGCAGACTGAGCGCAGATGCAAGCAGCGAGATGATTACAAACCCGCCGGATGCAAAAAGCATAAAGAGGAGTCCATACAGAACAACCCGGGACAGATACTTTTCAGTTGCATCCGCCGGCAGCAGGTGAAAAAATGGGGAGCTCAACGGGCGGTGAGCCTCCTGGAAAGCCATCGAAGCCAGAATTGAACCTCCGAACAGCAGAACCGCACTGAACAAAATCTGGATTGGCTCAGAGGACGGGGCTTCCCCGGACAAAAATCTCCAGCCAAGCAAAAGTACAAGAGCTACTCCAGTCGTGGCGGCCGCCTGGACAAGCCAGGTTCTTCGCTGCAGCAGCCATTCACGGCGAAGCAGTGACACAATATATACTCGCTGATTCATAATTACCCCTCCTGTTCTACATGAGCCGTCTGAGCTCCGGTGTTGAATATCTCGCGAAACCGCCCCGGGTGGGCGATTGCTGCCTGAAAAATGAGTTCCCAGTCCAGCACACCATCATCGGGGACAGTCCCTCCTCTGCGATGGGGACTGTCCCCTGCTTTTTTGGCTCGTACAATCCGGTAGCCGCGCGGTGAGGGTTCGGAGAATAATATCTCGGCCCCGGCCTGATGGCTGCTGCGCAAGTCGGCGACCTCTTCGCAGCCGATCAGTTCGCTGATACGCTCCGCCGAGGCATTCATCAAGGTGCGCCCTTCATCCAGGATGATCACCGGGTCGATCAGGTTCTCCACATCCCGAACCTGGTGGGTGGACAGGATGATTGTGCGCTCCTGGTCCGCAGCACCTGCGAGGATGCGGCGAAACTGTGCCTTCGAGGGTATGTCCATGGCATTCGTCGGTTCATCCAGAATCAGCAAACGGGTGTGTGCAGCCAAAGCAAAGGCCATGGCAAACTTTTTCTTCTCCCCGAAACTCATCTCCGGAAGATTGGCACCGCGAGGGATCGCAAACTCATGTATAAGATCTTCGAATTCGTCCCAACTGAAGCGCGGATAAAAGACTGCCTGTGCCCTCACATATGCAGACATGTTTACCGGCGGCAGCTCAAACTCCTCAGGCAGCAGAAAGATGTCCTGCAGCAGTTCCCGCTCATGCTTCCCCGGATCCATTTCCAGCACCCGGATCTCCCCGCTGTCGGGTTTCAGCAGCCCGGATATCAAACGCAGCAGTGTAGTTTTACCGGCACCGTTGCGGCCCAGTAATCCGTACAGCCCTCCGCCGGCTATGTCGATATCAAAAGACTCGAACAGCTGCATACGCTGATACCGGAAATCAACATTTCGTAAGGTAATCATATAACCTCCTGACTTAGTGTACTATCAACATAGTGCACTAAGTCAGAAGTGTCAAGCTATTTTTCTTGCTGAAACAGAATTCCGTACAGGCGGTCCTGGGCTTCCCGGGTAAGGGTGCGGAAATCGATGTGGGCTATTGCATGACCCCTGGATGTGCGAACTACCTCGCCTACGGTATTCATAGCCTCCTCGCTGTCACGGCTGAAGGAAAGCGCAACATAATCCCCGCGGCGATATCGTCGGGCCGGGTTTTCGATGCTGCCTCCGCCGCCGCCCAGATCTATGAACCTGGTATATTCGGCCGGCTGAATGGTGCCGACCGGCTTTACATACACCGGCAAATGCACTGGGGCCCTGAAATGACGACGGCGCTGCAGCCGACCTACATGTTCAGTGTGATCCAGGTCCACGGTACTGCCTGCAGTCCTCTGCACGGTGGTACTCATTTCATATACCCCCGAGGTATCCTGATACACAACAGTAATCGACGTACCGGGCTCGAGCGCTCCGGGAATCTCACCGGTTTGCAGCCGCAGCGATTCCGGTTTCTGCTCCTGAACATTTCCATGAGCAAGCAGGGTTTTATTTTTTAACAGGATGACCGAGGATCCGGGAGGGATTTGCGTGCTGGAATTGATACGTGTGCCGGTTCGCTGCCCTCCGTAACCGATTTTGATTCGCAGCCTGGAGATTTGCTCCTCGCCGACTGCACCATCAGCGAGGGCCTGGCGAATACAGGCGTCGAATATCCCCTGATTCTCCAGCAGCAGGTACACCCGCTCGGGGTCCTTGAGATATGCGGAAAGTGTGACAAGAAGTTCCCGGTCCCGGGTCGAAAGCCCCATCTCCTGAAGCCGCGAAGCGAAATAGCGTTTCGCCCGTTCGCGCTTCTTGCGCCGAACGAGGTACATGCGCAGCGCGGCCAGGCCGGGAAGCACAATGAAAAACAGCCCCAACAGAGCGAAGAACAGCGCCGTCTCAAGTAAAGATGGCGCAAATCCTTCATAGAAAATTCCATGAGTATCCATGGATTAAATGTACTAGGCAGCAGCGGGTATCAGCAAGTTTGACGGCTGATACCCGCCGGTTTTATACTTCAACCCATTACTACCCGCACCATGCACGAATCCAGCCCCTTTACCATGGAGACCGGCACCACACGACCGGAGACAGGCTTGCCGTCACACTCGATTGACGCAACGCCCTTGCTGACACCTGCCGAATTGTCTATCTCAATAGTGTACTGCACGCCGCGAAACAAGCGCCGGATGCGAAAACCCTTCCACTCAGCCGGTATACAGGGATCGATCATCAGTCCGCCGTAGGTCGGACGCACACCAAGAATAAACTTGGTCGCGGCTTGATACATCCACGATGCCGTACCGGAGAGCCAGCTGTTGCGTCCCAGCCCGCTCTGCGGATGTTCATCGCTCAGAATATTCTGCGCAAAACAGTACGGCTCTATCTCGTACTCCTCGATCCTGTCGTTCTTTTTGGCGGGATTAATCTGCGAGTGATAGGCAAATGCACGGTCTCCCCTGCCCAGCATGGTTTCAGCAATAATTACCCAGGGATTCGAATGCAGAAAGATCCCGCCGTTTTCCTTTGCACCCGGAGGAAAGGTCGTAACCCCGCCAATCTCGGGAATGTAGTGATCATAGCCCGGAGCGGATAGCTTGATTCCGTTAGCGGTGTTCAACCTCTCGTACACGCTGTCCAGGGCGATGCGAGCCTTATCCGCATCGGCAAACCCCGCCAGCACGGTCCATGACTGGGCGTTGGTATAGATCTTTCCATAGGTATTCTCCTTTGACCCCAGGGGCTGCCCCTTGTCATCAAAATACCGGATAAACCAGTCTCCATCCCAGGCGACACGATTTACCACATCGCGAACCTCATCGTAGTACCTCTGGAAACGGGCGGTAGTAACGGTATCTCCAAGGTAATGCAGCAGACTGATCATCTCTCGGGCTGCAACACCGAACATACCGGCGATCATGACGGACTCCGCACCCTCCGGCAGATTCACCGTATCATTCCAGTCGGCAAATCCAAGCAGCGGCAGACCATGAGATCCCCGGTTCGCCATAGTAAACTCAATACCCCGCTTCAGGTGATTCAGAACCGTACCGCTCTCCTTGGGCTTGCCATGTTTGTCCTTGTCATAAAAGGGCAGCACCTTTTCCAGAAAAGCTAAATCCCCGGTCTCCTTGATGTATTCACAGGTCGACATAATAACCCAGAGATGATCATCACCATAGTAATGCGGACGATCCTCTTCCTCGCGGCTGTCTCCCTCATTGGCCACCATACTGACCGGATTAAACTGATGCATACCTGAACCGTTACATTTCTGCACACTCAGCAGCATTTCCAGCAGCTCACGTGCCTGTACCGGCGCTCCGGCAATAACCCCCATGGTATCCTGGGAGCTGTCCCGGAACCCCATCATACGAGCGCCAAGCCCGAGCTGATACAGTGACAGGTAGCGGGACCAGTTATGGGTAATCAGACATTGATGCGGATTATGTACATTCACAATCGCATTAAAACCGTCGTCCGGGGTGTCCGCCTGATATGCATCCAGATAGGTATTCCAGAATACATTCAGTTCCGTAAATGCATCGGCAACCGCCGTTTCCGAGCGGTACAGCTGAATGCTCTGCAGCTCATCCTCGACGTTATCCACCTGACCGAGCTGTGTAATAATAGTCTTCGCCTCCCCCGGCTCAAGGGTACCCAGGTGATGCATCAGCGCGCCGATATTGTCTCCGCGCCGTGCTTCGGTATTATTGAGCTCCTGCTGCTGCAAAGCCCCGGGAGAAGCCCATCTGCCGTAGCCCCCGTCACCCAGGAACGCGGTTCGGTCCGACTCGAACGAGCTCACCGGATAATTCGAGGTAAGGAAGTTCTCGCCGCGGCCTTTTTTCATATAGGCATACTGTCGCAGAATCAGCATATCGTTATCCTGCCGGATAGCATCGCTCTGCATGGTCTGCGGCACCCAGTCGGCGTTGGTATACTGCTTCAATGCATCAAAATGGGTATATTCAACTGCAGGTATCAGATCAACATCTACAGCACTATCGGTGCCGTTTGTCACGGTAATCCGGCGAATTACCTGAGTAGCACCGATTGGAACAAACACCAGAATCGTAAAATCGAGACCATGAAATCTGGTGGTGTAAAGCGAGTACCCCAGCCCGACCCGGCATTCATAAGCCTGATATGGTTCCAGAACCGGGGTATAAAACGGCGAAATAATGGTGTACGCCCCTTTAGTCGACGGATCTGAAATCCTTGCATACAGGGTCTCGCCGTTAAAATCCGAAAGCGGCAGCTGCGGAATGTATTTGACAATGCGATTGGTGGCGGGGTCGCCTTTGCAGATAACCCCTCCCCCTTTCTGATCAATGAACCCGCCGAACTGGCGGGTTCCGATATAGTTTATCCATGGTGTCGGGGTTTTTGGTGTTGTAATAACATATTCACGGCTATCGTGATCAAAATACCCGCAATTCACAGTATTACCTCCACATCGTTTGTGCTGCCTGCCGGCTGTGCCGGAATGATGCTCCCCTCAACTGGAGACCCATTCAGCAGAATTCTGGACGGCCCCTTCATGACCCCGTTCGGGTTACGAACGGTAATCCTGTACATTGCGTCGCGGAAGCGCCGCTGTACAGTAAATCCCTTCCAGTCCTTCGGAATACACGGGTCGACCCGCAAGCCGTCAAACTCGGGACGAACACCAAGGATATACTGGGAGACCGCAACAAAGTTCCAGGCAGCCGTACCGGTAAGCCAGGAGTTCTTGGCTTCTCCGTGGCGGTTTGCGTCCTTGCCGGCGATCATCTGGGAATACACATACGGCTCCGTACGATGAATTTCACTGATGTCTTCCAGATATGCCGGAGCAATTCGCTTGTAGTACTCAAAAGCCTTGTCTCCACGCCCCAGCTTTGCCTCACCGATCATTATCCACGGGTTGTTATGACAGAAAATACCCGCATTTTCCTTGTAGCCCTCGGGATAGGTGCTGATTTCACCAAGATTCAGGTAATATTTCGAGTACGGCGGCTGCTGCAGAACAATCCCGTACTTGGTTGCCAGATGGGTATCAACCGAATCCAGGGCCTTGCGGGGCATATCCTTGTCCGCACCGACCTCCGCCATCGAACAGAACCCCTGACTCTCAATAAAGATTTTGCCTTCTTTATTCTCACTGCTGCCGATCTTTCCGCCGGCATCATCGTATGCGCGAAGATACCACTCTCCATCCCAGCCGTGCTTTTCGATGGCAGTCTCCATTTCGGCTACTGCTGCTGCAGTGCGCTTCTCCTCGGAACTGTTTCCGATACGCTTGGCCAGCTGCTGGTACTCACGGCCGTAATACACAAACATACCGGCAATAAAAACACTCTCGGCGGTGCGTCCGTCCTTTGAACCGGCGGTCTGAAAAGACTCGTTCGGATTGGTCGAGAAACAGTTAAGATTGAGACAGTCGTTCCAGTCGGCACGGCCGATAAGCGGCAGGCCATGCGGTCCAAGGTTGTTAAGCACATGGTCGATTGATTTGGTAAGATGATGGAACAGGGTCCCGGTGTTCTTCGGGTCGTTCTCAAACGGCACCTCTACATTCAGGATATCCCAGTCGTTTGTCTCTTTGATGTACGCCGTCACGCTTGCAATAAGCCAAAGCGGATCGTCGTTAAAGTCTCCCCCGATTGCATCGTTACCTCGCTTGGTAAGCGGCTGGTACTGATGGAAGCATCCCCCGTCGGCGAACTGTGTGGCGGCAACATCCAGGATACGCTCACGGGCCCGTTCCGGGATCAGATGCACAAAACCCAACAGGTCCTGATTGGTATCGCGAAAGCCCAGTCCACGGCCTATGCCGGTTTCGAAATAGCTTGCGCTCCGTCCGACGTTGTAGGTAACCATACACTGGTACTGATTCCAGATGTTTACCATCCGCTGCAGCTTTTCATCCTCGTGCTCAACCTGGTATCCGGACAGCAGATTCTCCCAGTAGTCGCGCAGCTCGGCAAGTGCCGCCTCAGCCTGTTTCGGTTCGCCGAAGCGTTGAATAAGCTCTTCCGCAGGCCTGGTGTTTATCCGTCCGTCGGCGGTCCATTTTTCTTCGTCCTTGTTTTCCACATAGCCGAGAATAAAAACCATCTGCCGGGTCTCGCCGGGAGCAAGGGTCAGGCGATGGAAATGACTGGCTATGGGCGACCAGCCGTCGGCAACGGAATTGCGGGGCGCGTTCTCCATAACCGTCTGCGGCTGCTGAAAACCATTATACATCCCGAAGAATGATTCGCGGTCGGTGTCATATCCATCCGGTGTACGGCTGCTGTGATAAAACGCAAGGTGATTTCTGCGTTCCCGATACTCGGTTTTGTGATATATCGTGCCGTTCTGTATCTCAACTTCGCCAATGGACAGGTTCCGCTGAAGGTTGTTCATGTCATCATGGGCATTCCACAGACACCATTCAACAAAAGAAAACAGCGAGAAGGTCTTCTTGCTGTCGGAAGCATTGGTAAGGGTGAGCAGCTGAACCTCACATGAGGCATTTACCGGTACAAACGAGGTCTGGGTACAGGACAACCCGTTTTTTACCCCGCGAATTGAGGTGTAACTGATACCATGACGACACTCATACTCATCCAGATCGGTCTGAGCGGGTTTCCAGCCTGGTGACCATACCGTATCGTTATCATTGATGTAGAAATACTTCCCGCCCATATCCAGCGGCATATTGTTGTACCGATAACGAGTAATTCTTCGGTAAAGGGCATCTTTGTAATATGAATACCCGCCTGAAGTATTGGAAATTAAACTGAAAAACTCGGTAGTTCCCAGGAAGTTTATCCAGGGCAGCGGAGTCTTCGGTTCTGTAATCACGTATTCCCGTGCATCATCATCGAAATTCCCAAAGCGCATTAATTGTCTCCTTGTACTTTTGCATCTGCAGCATTTGTGCAAAAAATAATTAGTTTATGTTACCAACTAATAGGGCAGCTGTCAATTCAAATTTCTCATTAGCAGGGACACTCATATAGCGCGTCCGGATAAAATATGCTATAGAAAGAGGTATGGTTAAGCATGTGTACTTTCCCCAGACCGATCTCTCCCTGCAGCGGTATCCGGAAACCACAAACCCTACCTTGCAGGCATGGGATGCTGCCGATGAGCTGCTGCTCTCGGAGCTGGCCCGGCGCGAACTGCCTGAATACCTGCGAATCCTTATTATACACGATAGTTTTGGGGCTCTGAGCTGCGCCCTGCACCGCTATATGCCGCATTATCACCACGATTCACTGCTTGCCGAAAACGCCATGCGACGAAATCTTCAACTGAACAATATACCGGAAAAGGCCGTGCGGATTCTCCCCCGGCTGGATTCCCCTGCTGCACACAACCAGTACGATGTCGTGCTTGTGAAGATGCCGAAACAGCAGGTTTATCTTGAATACCTGCTGCATCAGCTCCGTTTCAAGATTCATACCGGAACCCGGATTATTATCGCGGGTATGTGTCGGCACATTCCCGGTTCGACATATGCCCTGTGCAGCCAGGTGATCGGCCCCACCAGCAGCAGCAAAGCAGTGAAAAAGGCGCGGCTTCTCTATCTGCAGCCGGATAATGTGTCCACCGTAGAATCCCGGTATGCCGCTCGCAATCTGGCAGTAACCGAAACCTGGAGAGGCCATACCCTGGTCAAGCTGCCGAATACCTTTGCCCGCCGTCACATAGATGTCGGTTCCAGGCTTCTGGCTGATTCCCTACCCAAGTATAATACATGCAACCGTGTTCTGGATATCGGCTGCGGAAACGGATTCATCGCGCTGGCGGCCGCAGAGGCGTATCCCGACGCCAAAATCACGGGTATCGATGAATCCTATCTGGCAGTCGAGTCGGCCAAAGAAACCTTCCGGATGTCTTCGCATACCCGGCCGCTTCCAAGTCTGCGCAATGCGGAGTTCCTGGTCATGGACGGCGGAGACATGCAGTTCGAGAACGACTTCAACCTGATAGTATGCAACCCTCCGTTTCACGAGCAGGGTGCGGTAAACCGGCGGCTTGCGCTGCGGATTCTGCTGGAGGCACAAAAACATCTTGCTTCAGGCGGGGAAATATTTGTGGTCGCCAATACCTCCCTGGGATATCAGGGAACCCTGAAGAGCTACTTCCCGCTGGTGGAGATTACAGCCCGCCGCAATGGATATATGGTTATACGCCTGGCACAGGAATAACAGGCCCGGACCTGACTGTTGATTGATACACCGGCCCCGGGCACGGTACACTTCCCGTATGAACAGTAAGAACACACCCCTGCTGCCACCGGGCTCCGAAATCCCGGGTTTCGACCGACTCTGCACCATCGTCCGACAGCTCCGCTCACCGGACGGCTGCCCATGGGACCGAAAACAGACCCCGGAGAGCCTGCGGGCTGCAACGATTGAGGAAGCCTACGAGGTGGTCGATGCGATAAACGACGGAGACACCGCTCATATCCGGGAAGAACTCGGTGATATTTATCTTATGATCACCATGATTGCGGTTATCTACCAGGAACAGGGCGAGATTGAGATTGATGATATCCTGCACGAGGTATGTGAGAAGCTCATTCGTCGACATCCCCATGTATACGGCGATGCTGTTGCTGAGGATTCGGCTGCGGTTGCGTTACAGTGGGAGGAGATTAAGGAACAGATTGAAGGCCGGGTCAAGGATTCGGTCCTGGACAAGGTGAGTCACGCACTTCCCCCCCTGGAACGTGCCTACCAGCTGCAGAAGACAGCCGCCAGGCACGGATTCGACTGGACGGAGGCAGAGCCGGTATGGGACAAGATAAGCGAGGAACTGGCCGAAACCCGGGAAGCCTGGGTATCACGAGAACAGCAGTCACAATCCGGAATGAACCACCGTCATCTGGAGGAGGAACTCGGTGATCTGCTCTTTTCCGTAGTGAATGTTGCCAGATACCTGAAGATTGATCCGGCAATAGCCCTGCAGCAAAGCAATGCCAAGTTCAACCGGCGGTTCCGATTTGTAGAAAAGGCGATGATTGAACAGGGAAAGGTCATGAGCCCGGAGACATTCACCGAAATGGACGCATTATGGGATGCCGCCAAACAGCAGGAATAGCCGGGCGCGGCCGGCGTCGTAATACGCGATCCGATATAATCATTCGTTACCACTATGCTGCATCACAAAACCATACAGGCGATCCTGGGCGGCCGGTTTCAGATTGCGGAAGCTGATATGCGCTTTGCGGTTGCGCAGCGAGGTTCGCACTACCCGTCCGACTACACTGAGGTGGCGTTCCGTTCCCGGAAAGAATGCCAGAGCCACATGTTCGCCGGCCGATAAATCGATACTCGAATTGTCAATGGCTGCCCCGCCCGCACTTAAATCGATAAAATGAGTCTGGCTCGGCTCTTCATTTACCCCTACGCGCTTCACATACACCGGCAGCTTCACCCGCGCCCGGTAGAACTGTCTGCGCTGCACCCGCTCCAGTTGCCCTGAGTGAGCAAGGAAAATCATGTTACCCTCGCTGTCCTTCATTCTGGATTCGAACCGGTACACCCCCGATGCATTGTGAAACACCACCTCAATCTCTGCATCCGGGTCGAACGGAATGGTTTGGGTCCGCAGCTGCACGCACATCAAACCCTTGTGCGGCTCACACACAAGCCCACTCTGGGGCTTCAATCCCTTCTGCATAAGAACCACCGGCATGCCGGCCTGGATATCAGCACTCGAGCTGATGGTTCCCTTGGGATATTTTGGTCCGAAGCCGAGTTTTGTACGCAGATCATGTATTTCCTGTTTGGAAACAAGCCCGTCCTGAATAGATTGCTGCGCAGCCGCATCAAACAAGGCCTGGTTCTCCAGCAGCAGATGGGGTTTCTGATTCTCATGCAGATACCGCGCCATTACCTTGATTACCCGCTGGTCAACCGCGGTCAGACCAAATTTCTCCTGGAGTGATTTGAACACATTGCGTGCACGGCTGCAAAGCTTCCTCCGGTTCTGATGCGAGCGCAGCGCCCCAATTGCAGGCAGCACTACGAAGAACACCACGAGAATAACGACAAATATCGCAGTTTCCGTAGGTGAGTTCGCAAACCCCTCATACAAACCGCTTGGATCCTGACCCATTTCACCCCCCTTGGACTTATTACTCCTGCTGCTGATATTCCTCTATTGCAGCGATGACCATTGCATGATCATCCTTTTGAGCAAGCCCGGACACGGTTATCGTTCCGATAACCCCGACATCAATTATCACGATTGGAAAAGAACCTCCGTGAGCGGCATACTCCTGTTCGGAGAGCAGATACTTCTTTTCGATGGTAGTATCCGCCTCGAACAAACGGCGACCGACATACAGGGAACTGTGACCGAAGCGGTTAACCGTCTTCTTTTTCCGATTGATCCAATGCTGATTGTCCGGAGAGGATCCCTTACAGGCATAGTAGAACAGAGTCCGATCCTTTACCGAGATGTCGATTGCAACCGGGAGGTTCTCCACCCGGGCCTTTTCCGCCAGGATCCGGCCGAGTGTCCATGCATCATCCTCATTAAAGCGTGCAAACTGAAGCTCGGTTTCCTGCTGAAGCAGCTGCGATAGTGTATCGGTCATGAATTCAATATACAAAACCGGAAGCAGTTATACAAACCCATCCTCCCTGAAGATGCCGCGGGGTTACTGCGCGCCGGATGCTACACTGTCCTTAAACTCGGGATGCCGCTTCACAAAGCTTGCCACAAAGGAACAGGCAGGGATAATCCGGTACCCATTCTCCTGTGCATATTCCATTGCATACCGAACCAG
>CAZANF010000081.1:0-10950 GCA_964486425.1 uncultured Spirochaeta sp.
TCCCGTACCGCCGCATGTCGGACAAGGCGAAGCAATAGAAAAGAACCCCGAACTGCGCCGCACCTGACCGGCGCCGCCGCAGGTTGTACAAGTGGTAAATCCACCGCCCTTTTCAGCACCAGAACCGCCGCAAACGTTACAGTGAACCTGTTTGTTATACTCGATTTCAATCTTGTCGCCAAAAGCCGCAGTAGTAAACGGCACTTCAAGGTCATACCGTAAATCTGCACCGGGTGTACGCCCGGGCTCACTTGAGCGGCGAGTTCGCGTTCGTGCTCCTCCGCCGCCGAAAAATGACCCGAATATATCCCCGAAATCCCCGAAAATATCTTCAAAATCATGGAAGGCACGGGAATAACCGCCGGCTCCACCCTCACCCATTCCTTCCAGGCCGGCAAAACCGAACTGGTCATAGGTTTGTCGCTTTTGCTGGTCGGCCAGCACTTCATAAGCCTCGGTTGCTTCCTTGAAGCGAGCTTCCGCCTCAGAATCACCCGGATTCTTATCCGGGTGATTCTGAACAGCTAATTTTCGATATGCTTTTTTGATTTCCTCCGGGGTTGCCGACTTGGACACCCCCAGAACTTCGTAATAATCTCGCTTAGACACAGACGATGCTCCCTTCAGCGGTTGATTTCAAAAACAGATAATTACTGCTTCTCGTCATCATCCACGACTTCGTAATCAGCATCCTCTACATTTTCATCCTGAGAAGTGCCGGACTGCTCTGTTCCTGCTTCTGCATCGCCTTGCGCTTCCGAACCACCCTGTGCCTGAGTATTCTTGTACATCTCCTCGGCAAGCTTGTGTGATGCCTTCTGCAGTTCTTCAGTCTTACCGCGAATCTCGTCTATAGAACCATTCTCAATCGCGTTCTTGAGATTCTGCACCGCAGCTTCGATAGCACCCTTATCCTCGGCAGAAACCTTATCACCGTAATCCTGCAATGACTTTTCGGTCGTATACACCAGGTTGTCGGCTTCGTTACGTACCTCGGCAGACTCGCGGGCCTTTCGGTCTTCCTCGGCATTCGCCTCGGCGTCCTTGACCATTCGCTCGATCTCGTCCTCGTTCAGCCCGCTGCTGGATTCGATCCGAATCTTCTGTTCCTTGCCTGTTCCAAGATCCTTGGCGGATACATGCAGGATACCGTTCGCATCAATATCAAAAGTAACCTCAATGCGCGGCACCCCTCGTGGAGCAGCTGGAATCCCGACCAGATCGAAACGTCCCAGACTTCGGTTCTGCGAAGCCATTTCACGCTCACCCTGGAGTACGTGAATTGAGACCGCAGTCTGGTTATCGGCAGCGGTCGAAAATTCCTTGTTCTTTCGGGTAGGTATTGTGGTATTTCGCTCGATCAGCTTGTGAAAAACCCCACCCAGGGTCTCGATTCCCAGACTGAGCGGAGTAACATCGAGCAGAAGTACATCCTTGACATCACCGCCGAGGATTCCCCCCTGTACAGCCGCACCCATGGCGACGACCTCGTCGGGATTCACTCCCTTGTGAGGCTCTTTGTTAAATATATCCTTCACCAGGCGCTGTACTGCGGGCATACGTGTAGATCCGCCGACCAGGATAACCTCATCCACCTCGGAAGGTGAAAGACCTGCGTCCTTCAATGCCTGCAGACATGGTCCCTTGGTCTTTTCGACAAGATCCGACACCATCTGCTCAAACTTGGACCGCGTCAGATTGTACTGAAGATGCTTCGGCCCCGAGCTGTCGGCGGTAATAAACGGCAGATTGATCTCGGTCTGCTGAGCAGTGGAGAGCTCCTTCTTTGCCTTTTCAGCAGCTTCCTTCAGACGCTGAAGTGCCATCCTGTCCTTGCTCAGATCAATCGAATAATCATTTTTAAACTCACCGATAAGCCAGTCAATTATTTTCTGGTCGAAGTTGTCACCACCGAGATGAGTGTCGCCGTTGGTACTTTTTACCTCAAAAACCCCGTCTCCGAGTTCAAGGATGGAGATATCAAATGTACCGCCTCCAAGGTCGAAGACTGCAATTGTTTCTTCATTCTTGTCCTTGCCAAGCCCGTAGGCGAGCGCAGCCGCAGTCGGCTCATTTACAATCCGCTTTACATCGAGACCGGCAATCTTTCCGGCATCCTTTGTCGCCTGACGCTGGCTGTCGTTAAAATAGGCCGGAACAGTAATAACCGCTTCGGTTACCTTCTCGCCCAGATAGTCTTCAGCGGTTTCCTTCATCTTCTGCAGGGTAGCTGCGGATATCTCCGGTGGAGAATACTGCTTGCCGGTTACGTCTATGCGTGCACCGCCGCTGCCGTCCTTTACCACATGGTAAGGAACCATACTGATTTCCTCGGCCACCTCGTCGAAACGACGCCCCATAAATCTCTTGATTGAAAAGATAGTATTCTCGGGGTTCGTTACCATCTGGTTCTTGGCGGGCTGACCTACCAGACGCTCACCCTTTTGCGTATAGGCGACGATGGAAGGGGTTGTTCGCTGCCCTTCACTATTCGGAATAACAACCGACTGATCGCCTTCCATTACCGCTACACATGAATTCGTTGTTCCTAAATCGATACCAATTATCTTCCCCATACATTTTCTCCTTACAGTAGTTTAATCATTTTCCGGAGCCTCGACAGCATCATGGCTGAAAGCCCCGCGCTGCCGGACACTCAACTGCCCGGTAACGAAACCTTTACCTTCGCCGATCGTAATATCCGATCGTGAAGCATATACCCTTTCTGAAATACCTCTTCCACCCGTGAAACATCCTGGCCTTCCGCCGCCGGCGCAGAGGCTACTGCTTCGTGACGCTGCGGATCAAACTCTTCACCGACAGAATCAAAGCGATGCAAGCCATATTTGCTTTCCAGAATATTCACCAACTGCTTCTCGATCATCACAATACCGTCATGAAAGGCATGAAAGTCCTGAGATTCCCTGGTTGAATAAATGGCTCGCTCAAAATCATCAATTACGGATACCAGATCCGACAAGAGCTGCTGGTTCGCGTATTTGGCAAAGTCTTCCTTTTCCCGCAGCATCCGCTTGCGGAAGTTCTCGAAGTCGGCGTGTTTGCGCAAATACTTGTCTTTCAGATCGCTGTTTTCTTCTTCCAGCTCCCGTATGCGCTGCTTCAGATCATTGTCTTCTCCAGCGTTCTCATCCGGCAATTCTTCCGATACGTTTGTATCATCATCTACCACTTCCGGACCAATATTCTCGGAAGCCGAGAATTTATCCTTTAATCCAGAAGCCTGAACCGTATCTTCCCGAGGTGCTTCATTCTCCTGTGAAGATACAGCCTCCTTTTCTTTGGAGTAATCATCCTGTGTACTCATTATTTATCCTCAAGCTAGCTAGAATTGTGACCATAAGATACCGATATAATCTTGGTATCGTCAAGGGATTGTTATTTTTTCAACATCACTTATGCGCAATCTCGAGAATGAGCTCGACCTCGCCGGGACTCAATTTTGTTGCCTTGGCAATCTCATCCACCTGCCAGCCATTCCTGGACAGCTTGATAACTGTATCCCGGGACTGGACAGACGGCGCTTCCTTTGATCCGTTGGAACCAATCGGCTTGTCCTTGAGCAGACTTCCGAGCATGCGCAGCTGTTCATCAGCCGCGTGGTTGATCTCTTCGAAACGAGTCTCGGTTCTTGCCAGCCATTCCCGGGCCTGCTGCATTTTTTCGATCCGGGCTTCAATATCCTGTAAAACAGTATTCAAATTACCCAGCTGCGACACAGCCTTTTCGATAGATGAACGATCCTTCTGTACGGCACCAACCATCTCGAGGATACCGTCTATCTTTGCCGGTATAGTACTGATTTCCTGATCAAAACCCTGTATCTGTGTCTCTACCTCCTGAAGCCGCAGAAAGTTCGCATCAATTGCCTTGGTTGTGCCGGTAATAACCTCTTGTTTGGCCTGCATCCGCTGATAGCGCTCGTCAACCGAGGACTGAAGCTCCTCCAGATCCCGCAGCTTTAGCTGCATTGCCTGCATGCTGTCATGAGAGTCGTTCAAGGTCTGCACCTGCGTATCGACTGCCTGCGAGAGACGCATCAGCTCCTGAAAATCCTGCTCCAGCTGATCTATGCGCCGCTTCTCCTGGGTAAATCGTCCCATCTTGTCTATAGCCTCGTCACCGAGCTTTCGCAGACGCTGAAAATGGCCTTCCATCTCCCGCAATTCCTTGCGTTGATTCTCAACCCGCTGCAGATCCGTCTTGAGTTCTTCAATAGATTCCTGCAAACCGATTTTTAACGAATCGGCCCGCTCGAATATCTTCGTCTGGTCAATAAAGGCCTTCTGCCGCTTTTCAATCTCGCCTACATTTACACTCAACAGATTTGCTCTGTCCTCCAGTTTCCCGAAGAGCTTGTCTTCCATCGAGGCAAATTGCTCACGCGTATCCTGTACCAGCCCGCGGAACTCCCGCAAACGTACATCTATATCCTGCTCTCTCTCTTTCACAGAATTCTGAAAATCCGTTTGATACTGCTGATTGCGTACAGCGAAGGTATCCAGTGCCGTCTGAATTTCGGTTGACAGCCTGTTTTCAAGCTCGGCGGACTGGGCAAACAAGCGATCCATCTGCTGGGTTAATTCCACACGTTCCCGTTCAGTCCGGGTAATCAGCTCATCTCTCTGGCGGGCGAAGTCGTCCTGAACCTCTGCTATTGTATTGCTGACCTTCATTTTGAAGCCGGCCAGGTCGGAGTCCACCTCTTTTTCGGCTCCGGTGAGTTTCTGCAGGACCTCTGTCTGCCATAACGTCACATCGGAACGAGTGGAATCCATAATTGCCTTGAGCTCGGACTGATTTGACTGAGCTTGCTCCATGGTCTGGCGCATATCCGAATGAATGGTTTTTTCATAATCCCGCAGCTGTGCGGAAAGCTCATCATCATGCTTTCTCAGCTCCTCTGCAAACTGTGCCTGGCTTCGGGCATGCAGCTGTTCCAGATCATTATGAATCTGTTTCTCCACATCCTGTATGCCGCGTTCGGTATCGGCATAGCGCTGCTGCAGATTGCTCTCAAACTCCTGCAACTGTTCCTGGATCTTCTCGTATTGCCTGGTACTGCGCTTCTGCAGCTCTCCGATATTCTCCCGGAGGAGTTCGGTAAACCCCTGTTCCAGACGTGCGCGCTCATCCTGCTGTTCGGCCTTGTAGTTTTGCAGCGAGAGTCCTACGGAATGCTGCCATTCAGCAAGCTGTTCCTCCATTGCATCAGATCGCGTCCGAAGATCTGCAAAAAAATCATCCTCAAAGACCTTAAGCTTGGCATTCACATTTTCATAGGCCCGATCCTTTAATGCATCCAGCCCCTCTTCCAGGGATCGCATTTCAGCTCGTACGGTATGCATATCCGCCTCAGCATCGGATAAGTCGGCCTTCCTCTGTTCGAGCATCTGTGCGCCGACCCCGTCAATCTCTGTTCGAATACGCTCGGCAATCTGCTGCATGGTTGCCCGCAGCTGAGACTCAAGCTGATCAACATCATCGGCAACGGCATGAATCTGATCTATCCGCACACGTACGGCGTCCTCGGTCTCGGAAATACGGGCATCCACGCTTGTCAGCAGTGAGTTTTCAAGCCGACTGACCGCTGTCGAAATCTGTTCCCTGGCGGCAGAGGTCTGCTCGGACAGCTCATCGTTCATTGCGGTAAACCTCTGACCGATATCCTGCCGGACCGATTGTGTCTTGCTCTCGGCATCCCTCGATAACTCTGCGAACCTCCGGGACAGGTCTTCTTCAAAGCGAACTACCTCGGACGAGAGCTGCTGTTCAAGCGAGTGTATCCGTGGAGCAAGGCTGTTCTGTACCTCTTCCAATGCAATGGTATTCGCCTTTTCAGCATCTGTGATACGCTGCTGCAGATCTGCTATCCAGTCTCCGACTTGTGCATTTTTTGCATTCATCTGTTCTGCACGCTGAAGTATCTGCTCCTCGTTCTGCCGGGTTAATTCCTCCAGCTGCTGCTGCAGCCGGGTTTGTAAACCGGCATTCTGTTCCTCTGACGCCTCCGTCAGCAGCTGCATTTGTTCAATCAGCTTATGCTCAAGCCGGGTAACGCTTTGATCAATCTTCTCCTCAGCAGCATGCAGCCGCGGGGTCACAACAGCTTCGACCTGAGCAATACCGTCCTCGGAGCGGGAACGCAATCCCGCCAGCTGCCCCTGGATAATACTGTCCATTGCAGCAATTCGGTCCTCAAAATCCGAGCGCTCGGTTTGCAGCTGACCGAGCATATGGGCAATCTGCGCCTTCACCTGCTCATCAGTACTGGACATATGCGATTCCAGATCCTCAATACGGGCCTTCAGCTGAGTCTCCTGTGTATCCAGTTCTGCAATATAGCCGCGCGTACCATCGATCCATTGCTCAAGCTCGGTCTTCAGCTGACTGAACATGGTATCGATTCTTTCATGCTGATCTTCCGTCGTCTTCTGCAGCTGGGTAATGCGCTGCTCCATCCCGCTTCTCAGGCTCTCGGTTTGCGCGTCAATATCCTGGGTCAATCGCGTCAATACAGCCTCTACAGATGATTTTCCGCGTTCCTCGCCTTGCTGGAGTTCTTCCTTGAACGCGGCGTCACGCTGAAACAAATCGCTCTGCAGAAGATCGAAGGTATTCTGAAGCTCAACGGATGCGGAATTCTGCCATTCTGCCAGCTGTCGGCCTAGCTGCTCACGGTATAACTGAACATCCTGTTCCGATTCAAGCAGGTGCTCTTTCAGCTGTACAATACGTGTATCAACCCCCTGTGAGTCACGTTGATATCTGGCTTCCAGCCCGTGAACAAACTCGTCGACACTCTGACTGATCGCACTCTGACGTGAAACAAAATCCTGCTTTAGCGCCTCTATCTCTTCGCTGAACCGGGTTTTATGCTGTGCGATATCCTGATCAGCCTGCTCGGCTGCATTCTGCAGCTGGACATGTACCGCGGCAGAATTCTGCTGGATCTGGTCACGAAGCTTCTCCAGTGCTGCTGTTTCCATACGCTCGCCGCGTTCGGCAATCCGGGAGAGACGCTGGTCATATTCAGTTTCGGTATCCTGTAATCTGGCGATCACGCTTTCAAAGGCAGTCTCGGCATCGTTCTTCAGCTCGGTCACCCGGTCGGCTGCGGTACGAACCACAGATTCCGCATGAGAGTCCATCGTCTCGATTGCTCCTTGTGTCTGCTGCAGCTTGGTGTCGATCTCATCGCTGAATTCGGCAAACAATCGGGACGCATGTGATTCTGCATCATGCGTCAGCTGCTCGTAGATATCCCGAATGGAGTTCTGGATGTCCTCACTGAGTTGCTCGCCACGCTCCTCAATTCCGGTCATGTACTCGGCGAAGGCATCTATCCGCCGTTGAATCTCTTCCGCATCGCGAGTAAAATCCTGCAGCTGTTCGGCGGTTTTTTCGATGAGTGCCTGTTTGCCTGCATCGAGCTGGATTCGATTCTCAGCGGCGAAGTCCTCTGCCAGCTTTGGTATCCGTTTTTCAAGATGTTCCAGCTGGCCGGCTGCATTCTTGATCCGCTTTCCAACCTTATCGATATATTCGCTTTCATCACGAACACGGCCGATATTCTCTTCGGCTCGTGTGGTCATCTCCAGCAGTTCATGGAGCGCGTTATCATATTCACTGATGCGACGGGAAAATCCCTCGAACTGTTCCGATTTACTCTGAAGGTCCGTCTCGGAGAGATTCAGACGCTTGAGTACCTCGACCGCAGATTTCTGGTGTACATCCACCTCTACGGCAATATCCTTGAGTAACGTAGCTTTCTGAGCGACTATTTTATCTAATTCCTGCTGCGCCTTGTCGGCATACCGGCGCACCTTTTCAAGGCTGCGGTTGTTCATGTCCAACTGGCGGTAAATCACCAGAATGATGATAACCACCCCTAACACAATTGCATTCCCAATGGTAAACATGTACTCCCCTCCCTAGGTATACATGCCGGATTACTACTTCAGATCGGCATTCCGGCTAAACAACCATTCCTCCAACTTAGTATAATCGGAAAAAGTAATATCCGCGATGCTGCCTTTTTTCTCCCGGGATGCCAGGTGCGCAGCCCTCATGCCGATATTTTTCGAACCAATCACATCGTATGAATATGAATTCCCGACGTAGAGTATATTTTGAGGTTCCACTTCCATCGCATCACACACCGCTTCAAAGGGCAGTCGATGGGGTTTCAGGTACCCTACATCCTCGGATGAAAGCTTGCATGCCCAGCCGTCAGGAAGTCCGATAATCCGCATTTTGCGCTCTATCGGAAAATCGGACAGCGGTTAGCGCGGGATTCCGGCAGCATCCAGACGATCCAGGAACCCGTGCAGTCCCTTTACCAGGGGGATATCCCTGAGCAGGCCTTCCCATGTATGTACCATATCCGTAATCCTCCGGCGGGCCTTCTCTTTTGAGATACCCATAGCCTTACCGAGAAGCTCGGCTTGAAGATCATGATAGTCCTGCACAAGCGGGATAGCACGTATTTCCTTGCGGACCCTGGAAAAACGGCGGACAAAACCGAAATTCCTCAGAGCATACCAAATGCTTCGTCTGTACATAGCCGTATTGGGGTATAATGTACCATCAACATCAAAAACAACTGCTTGTATCTCCATGAATCCCCTACTGTACCCTGCGAATGGTGTAAGTTATCTCGCCCCGGGCATTTTGTGTCCCTGGTGCGGGCGTAAAGCGCCAGCTGCGTACAGCCGACCTGATGCGAGCATCTATCTCATTATTACCCGAAGATTTCTCGAATTGCAAGTCGACTACTCTTCCGTCGGAATTCACTACAAACGAGACCATTGCCGTCAATATCGGGGGATCGGCGGGACCGAGCAAGGTATTGTCGAGCCGGGGTTCCTCGCCTGATATCCGCACCCGGTCTCCGGAAAGACGAGGAACATCGCCGCCCTGGGTTCCTTCGGTAGATCCCGAATCATTCGCGGGAATATTGATGGAACGAACCTGCTGATCCGGGCCGGTTAGCTGGGCCAGGGCACGATCAATCTCCCGCAGGCGATCGGGAGAGATCGCTGAGGTCTGCGTCTCACTGTCGTCTGTCTGATTCCGTACCGGAGCCGACAGATCCGGCTGTGAATCCAGCCAATCCTGCAGGGCCTCAAGATTCTCCCGCCGCAGAGCAATTTCGGCCTCGGTCGGCCCCGAAGGAGGACCTATGGCCGAACCCGGCGCAGGAATTTCAGCCTCCCTGGTGGTGGAATCGGGCTGCCTCAAGGTAGCATCGGGGACCTCCTGCTGATACTCAAACTCCAGCTGTTCCTCAGGTTCAGACGGAGCCTCTTCGGGAGGCGTCTGCGGATCCGAGTCCGGGGCCGGGTCTGGTTCCGGGGCCGGATCCGGGGAAGCTTGCGGGGTCTCCGTAGCGTCCGATGCTGGTGCCTGTTCAGGGGTCTCGGGGATATCCGCAGCTGGTTCCCGGTCCGACGGTTGATCCTCCGGCTGGGGGGAAATCTCATCCTCATCCGCCGGTGCATACTCGGAGAGTTCAACATAGACTATCTCGGAATACTCCGGCACAACAGGTCGCCGGACATCCAGCAGCTGGATTATCACCAGCAGAAAAAGATGCAGGACGACAGCAGAAACTATCCCGAGCATGATTCGATTGCGTGAAGACTGGTAGACTGTGGGCACTCTTATTGTGCCTCCCTGGTACGCAGGCTTACACCCCGAAAATCATTGCGGCGCAGAACATCCAGCACCTGTACAATGCTCTCGTAGCTGGTTTCTTTATCACCTTCTACCACAATTCCACGGGGCTGATCTTCCGGCCATGCCTGACTGAGTTCAGCAAAGTGCTGCTGCAGCCCTTCCAGGGTAAACTGCTCCCGGTTAACATAGTATTCCCCGGGACCGGCGACTGTAACCACGGTAGGGGTTGTAACGATTGTCTCCGAGCTGCCGGATTCCGGCAGATTTAATGCAATACCCGGCGTCATGACGAAGGTGCTCGAAACCATAAAAAAAACAACCAGCTGGAACACCACATCAATCATCGGCACCAGGTCGACATTTGCATTGGGCTGAAGTCGACGGCTAAACTGCATTATGCACTCCCCTTCAAATACAGCACCAGTTCACTTACCCTGTTTTCAAGTCTGATAATCGAATGGTTCACCTTGCTTACCAGGTAGTTGTAAAAAATAATGGACGGGATCGATACGATAATTCCCGCTGCGGTAGTTACCAGAGCCTCTGCAATGCCACGCGCAAGCAAGGCAGGGTCTCCACCCATACCGAATTCCCCGAGTACCCCGAAGGCGGATATATTCCCGGTTACCGTACCCAGCAGCCCGAGCAGGGGTGCGATATGGGCAATGGTTCCCAGAAAGGACAGCGACCCCTCCATGCGCGGGATCTCCATGTTGGCGGCATCGGTAATCGCTCCCTTGATTACCTCGGAGCTGTATTTGCGGTATTCAATCCCCACCTTCATTAGATTGGTGATCGGGGTAGGATTCTGCTCGCAGATACTCATTGCCTCCTCGAAGTGCCCCTTCTCAAGGCTGTTTTTCAAACGGTTCAGCAGTTTATTCTCATCCGCACGGATTCGTGAGAAGAACAGCACACGCTCGATAATAATTGCTGCTGCAACCAGTGAAAGCATGGCAATGAGAATAAGAATTATTCCCCCCTGCTCAAATAATATCATCATATAATTCCCTCGCTTGTAAGATTATAACGTAATCTCGGCACTAAGCATAAATCTGATGCCGGGTTCAATAAACGGACTAAAGCCGGAGGCGGAGTCAAACTTATAGCGCTCGCCTTCCAGGAACGGCGACATCGCGTCACGAACACCTGCTCTCAGCAGTACTCCATCGGTAACCTGAGCAAATCCGCTGATATCCAGGAACGGCAGGGAGGGCTTCGAATAAAAAGGGAAATCGGTATCTATCTCTC
>CAZANF010000082.1:0-10921 GCA_964486425.1 uncultured Spirochaeta sp.
AAGAGCAGACCACGACCGCGTTATCCGCCTGATCACGCATTACCTCAGGCTCAAATTCCTTCCATCCCGGCAGTGACTCGTCCAGCAGGACCTCATGCACAGGGCTTTCGGCCAGCGCCCACTCGACAAACTCGTCAAACTGATCCTCCGAATACGCAATACTCCCGCCACGTCCCCCGAGGGTATAGCTGGGACGTATGATCATCGGTACCCCTACCTCCTCCAGAAACCTTCGCGCCTCGGGCAGCGACTTTACCAGGGTGGAGTTCGGATTTTCCAGACCGATACTGGTCATGAGCTCCTTGAACTTGCCACGGTCCTCGGCAAGCTGAATAGCGTCGATACCGGCACCCAGAATCTCGACCCCGTATTTTTCAAAAATGCCGTGTTCTGCAAGTTTCAGGGTGAGGTTGAGAGCGGTCTGTCCTCCCATAGTCGGCAGAACTGCATCCGGACGCTCCTTGCGGATGATGTCTTCGACATACGGGACCTCCAGGGGATCCATGTAGATAGCATCAGCAGTACCTGGAGTGGTCATTATGGTTGCAGGATTTGGATTCACCAGTATGACCCGGTATCCTTCCTCTTTTAATGCACGTACAGCCTGGTTCCCCGAGTAATCAAACTCGCAGGCCTGACCGATAACAATCGGTCCGGAGCCGAAAATCAAAATACTGGAAATATCCCGTCGAGCAGGCATGAGCGTCTCCTTTTCATTGTGCTTGTTGTGGCTTCATCATTACGCTAAAGCGGGGGCGGCACTTAGTTCAATAAACCGATCGAAAATCCATTTTGCATCATCCGGGCCAGGTGCGCTCTCCGGATGAAACTGCGCCGTGCGAACATTCCGGGTATCATCCATAATGCCCTCTATCGTCCCGTCATTTGCATTGCGAAACCATACCTGCAAACCATCAGGAAGACTGTCTTCGACCACCGTAAAACCATGATTCTGCGAGGTAACAAACACCTTGCCGGTTTCTTCGTCCCGAACCGGATGATTCAGGCCGTGATGACCAAACTTCATCTTCCTGGTCTCCGCTCCCAGAGCCAATGCAATCAGTTGATGCCCCAGGCAGATCCCGAAAACCCCGGTTTTCCCAATAAGTCCGCGTACAGCAGCAACCTGCTGCTCAAGTACCGCCGGATCACCCGGGCCGTTGGAGATAAGTACTGCATCCGGATTATACGACAGAATCTCTTCCGAGCTGCTCAAGCTCGGCACCAGCACTACCTTGCATCCGCGCTGCGTCAGTTCCCTTGCAATGTTGGCCTTGCTGCCGCAGTCCAGAAGAACAAAAGAGGGGTTTCCATCCGGATTAAAGATGGAAGGCACGGTGCATCCTACATCCCCCAGCAGGTTACGCCCAACCATGTCGGGAAATGACTGCAGATATACCTGTACCGCCTGAATATCATCCCCGGAAAGCTCAGCCGAGTCCCCGGAATCAATGAGCAGGCCGCGCATACTGCCCTGATCACGGATAGTAAGGGTGAGGCCTCGTGTGTCAACATCCGTAATCCCGGGGATATTGTTGCGTGACAGGAACTCATTCAAGGTGATGCGGCCGGGAGGGACAGGGCCATTATATAATGATCGAACAATGAGCCCGGCCGCCTTTATCCCCCGGATTGTCTCCCGGTTCTCCGGCCCGCTCTCACCCCATTCATCCATATCTCCATAATTCCCTGCATGGGGATAGGTAAGAACTATCATTTGCCCGGTATAGGATGGATCGGTCAGAACCTCATGGTAGCCGCTCATCGCAGTATTAAACACTACCTCACCGACCCCGCTGTACTCAGAATCCGAATGCGATGCATCCAGAAGAGAATCGACGGTTCGAGCAGTTCCGCCAAACCCGCGGCCGCGAAATACCTGCCCGTTTTCAAGAACAAGAAATCTCTTTTGTTTCATACATCACCTCCTGCAGCAGATACACCGGTCAATGCCCAACAGGATATCGTCCGGGCACAAAAAAACCGGCGGACCCGCCGGTTTTTTTTCCTTGGCATATGGCGAACACACCTATGCGCGGGCATCAATTGCTTCCCGGGGAGGATTTGAACCCCCACATACAGAACCAGAATCTGCAGTGCTACCGTTACACCACCGGGAAATATCAGCTTTCGCTACGTGGCGTAGACTATCGTAAAGCCGGACAGAATGTCAATATCCAATGGCCTTTTCAGACCAAATCCTTAACGGCTACTCGGCAGCCCCTGTTTCACTGTGATAGTCTATTAAGGTTTTGACAGGCATACCATCCAGCTTTGCATTGAACCCCAGAAACGGCAGACCGATCACCCCGAATATACCGGCAAGCTCGGCCCCGCCCTTATGAAACAACCGAGCAGAGGCCGCCAGGGTTCCCCCGGTGGCGATCAGATCATCTACTATTACCACCCTTGCATTGCGGGGCACATCATCCACATGCACCTCAACAGTATCGGTTCCATATTCCAATGCAAAATCCTCACTGTATACCTTGCCGGGAAGCTTTCCCTTTTTCCTCACCATAACGAGCGGCAAGGCTAAATCCTTCGCCACCGGCGCTGCAAAAAGGAAACCGCGCGCGTCAATAGCTGCGATTGCATCCGGTTTCAGGGTGTTAATCCAGGTCTTTGCCTCGTTAATGCAGTATGCAAAAGCTGTGGGATCCGTCAGCACACTGGTAATATCATAAAACAGGATTCCCGGTTTTGGAAAATCCGGTATCTTCCGAATAATCTGATCCAAATCTACATTGAGCTTCATCTTAACCTTCCTTGCATCTCACCGTACGATACCATATGATTCCTGGTAATGACAGCTATTGTTCCAATTGCCAGCGGAAAAGGCGGTGTCGGTAAAACCATAGTAACCGCAAACCTGGGTATCACCCTGGCACAGGCCGGAAAAACTGTAATACTCGTCGACCTTGACCTTGGCGCTGCCAATCTACACACAATTCTCGGCATTCGCAATCGGCAGCCGGGAATAGGACATGTAATTACCAAATCCGAGGCACGTATAGAAGATCTTGTTATGGAAACCTCTATTCCTCGTTTGCATTTTTTGCCGGGAGACGCACTGCTTCCGGGGACTGCCAATCTCCCGTTCTTTACCAAGAAAAAGATTATACGGGATTTGCAGAATCTGGTAGCCGACTACGTTTTGCTGGACCTCGGCGCCGGATCGAATTATAACACTGTAGACTTTTTTTTAGCAGGCAGTTTCGGCGTACTGGTATGCACCCCGGAGACTACATCGATACTCAACGCCTATTCTTTCGTAAAAACTGCTGTTTACCGGCTGCTGTACCGCAGCTTTCCCCCCAGCAGCAGGGAACGGGAAATTATTCAGCGGTTCATGATGGATCGAATTGAAGGAAGCCCGGATTCCTTTCTGGACCTCACGAATCGACTCGACAGCCGGGAATCCCGGCAAATCGTGCAGAACAGCCTGCAGAGTTTCCGCCCGCGGGTGGTTATTAACAGCGGACGAGCTGCAGACGATCTATCGCTTGGCGGCAGACTCAGACAGATCGCTCGCAAAAACCTTGATATTGAACTGGAATACATAGGTTTTCTCCCGCGGGATCCGACGGTAGAAAAAAGCCCGTTCGACCGAAAACCAACGGCAATCGCCTATCCCGACAGCATGTTTATCCGCGCCCTTCGCGGAACAGCCGCAGCCATACTCAAAATACACCCGGACAGCCCGCTTCCCCCTCTGTACGAGGATGATGCCGATCTATATCAGGTAGGCAAGGATTTTCAGGACGCAGCCGGTCACCGCGCTACGGATAATCACGCTTGAATCCGGAAACCCGCGGCATAACTGTAGCGGACAGATCATCTCCTGTACCATCCCGCAAAAGGTGATAACCCAGTCCGGCTATCATCGCCCCGTTATCGGCACAGAGTGACAGGGACGGGAAACTCGCCTCTATCCCGCGGAACTGGCGAAGGGCTTCACGAAAATAGGTGTTGGCAGCTACCCCGCCGGCAGCAACAACCACAGGTATACCCGTAACTTCACAGGCATCTGTAACCCGCTTCAGCAGCATATCAACTGCGCGTTTCTCAAAAGAAGCGGCAATGTTCGGCAGCGAAGGCTCAAATCCGGGCTGCAAAAACCGGCTGCGCTGGTTAATCACTGCAGTTTTCAGCCCGCTGTACGAGATATCAAAGCGATGATCACCCTTCTGAAGGCTGGTACCAGGAAAGGCAAAAGCCCCGGCATCTCCATTCCGTGCAAGACGGTCAATCTCAATCCCGCCCGGATATCCCAGACCCAGATGCTTGGCAACCTTATCGAAGGCCTCACCGATTGCATCATCTATAGTGGCCCCCAGCACCTTTATCTGCAGCGGGGAATCAACCCGGGTAATCATGGTGTGTCCGCCGGATACCAGTAAACCGATATGCGGATACGGAACCGGGTTTTCCAGCTGAACTGCATACAGATGTGCAAGTATATGATTGACCCCTACAACGGGAATCCCGAGCCGCAAGGCCAGTCCCTTTGCAAAGGTATGACCAACCAGCAGCGATCCCGCCAAACCAGGTCGATCAGTGGCGGCTATTCCATTGATTTCCTCCGGCTGAATTCCCGCCTCCTGCACCGCAGCCGTGAATACCGGCAGTATCCATTCGGTGTGCTTGCGGCTGGCGATCTCCGGCACCACCCCGGCATAGGGTTTATGGAACTCAATCTGCGTTGCTATCTGATTCGCGATTATCTCCTGTCCATCACGAACAAGGGCTACAGCACATTCATCGCATGAAGACTCAATCCCCAGTATCAGCATATTCAGCGGTTCTCATCTGCAAGGTGATAGATGAGCTCCGACAGGGTTCCTATATAAAAGCCCTGCTCCAGAAGCTCGGGATAATATTCGGTGATGAGTCCGCCAAGCTCCTCGCTCCAGATATGCCCTATCATTACCGCATAGCCGCGGCGTTTCGAAAGGCTCTTGCCTTCCTCAATTGCCTGTATGATGGCAGCTCGATTATCGTCATTGTCTAAAAATATATCTCGTTCCACAACCGGGACTCCTTTTTCTGCGGCTATCAATGCCGCTACACTATTCGCGGTGGTACGACTGTCCAGGAAGAACATCTCTTTGCTAATTCCCTGCATGGCAGCAAGAAAATACTCGATTATCTCAGTCTCCTGCGTGATCCTGGAACCCATATGATTATTTGCCCCTGTTGCATGGGGTACGGATTCAAAAGCACGACGCGTATGCATGGTTACAGCATCTTTATCCTGCCCGGAGTAGATAGCTCCCGGTCCGGGATCGGCATTCGTCATTATCGCTTGCATAGGCATATGCAGAATCACCTCTTTCCCTGCAGCATAAGCTGCCTCAGATGCCGGTTTACTATACGGCAAGTGGGGAAGCACCGCAATGGTTAACGGGGCCGGGGAATCCAGGAAGGGCTTAAGCTGCGCCATATTGTACCCGGCGTCATCGATGACAAAAACCAGCCAGGGACGCCCCCCGGGTACAGGTACATCTGATGCCGGCTTGTCCGGAGGTACCGGGGGATACTCTCTGCGCTCAGGTTCCGACGGCGGATAGTCCGCAGGGGGATTATCCGGCGTGACTTGTTCCGGAACATCCTGCACTTCCGTAACATCCTGCGCTTCAGTTACATTTTGTCCATCAGGAAAATAGACAATGGAGAGCACTACCACACAAAACAATACGACAATAATCATCCCGCCTAACAGCAGCTGCTGAAGCCAGAATGTGAGTGAACCTTTTTGAGCAGGTCTCTTTTTGGATGTAGATTTTGCTTTCGATTTAGCTTTCGATTTAGCTTTCGATTTAGCTTTTGATTTAGCCTTTGGCTGAGCCTTTGGTCGTGATCGTCCGTCACTTTTTTTGACAGGTGATTTTCCAGCACCCTTCCTGCCGGCTCTCTTGTCGGATGATGAACGAGGAGTACCTGAACCGGCTTTCTTCGACGACATCCTCACAAAATAGGAGAACTGCAAGGTTAGGTCAACATGCAGATGAAAACTGATCAGGCATGCGCATATGTATACAAGGGATCCGCGGTCTTCTGCAATTTTCGCAATGCACGCATTTCAATCTGACGGACTGTCTCCGGACTAATCCCCAGACTCTGACCGATACATTTCAGGGTCGATCGCTCGCCGCCCAGCAGGGCAAACCGGTGCAGCAGGATTTTTCTCTCCTGTTCCCGCAATCCTTCAAGCAATCGCAGGGTCTCCTGCTGAACGGCTTCCTGCATTACCGCTTTATCCGGACTGTATGAATAATCCTCAATTATGTCCATCAGGGTTCCCGATTCATCATTAATCATAGCCTGCAAGGAAATCGTCGCTCCGGAGACACGCAAAATTTCAATAACCTCATCACAAGGCATACCAATATCGGCAGCGATCTCCTCGGTAGTAGGCAATCGCATGAATTTCTGCTGCAGCGCCAAAGAAGACCGCTTGATACGGCGCAAGGCATCTTCCTTTCGATGAGGCAAACGAATCATACGCTGCTTGTTTGAAATCGCTCGTGTAATAGATTGCCGAACCCACCATGAAGCATAAGTGCTGAAACGTGCATTCTTACGGTGATCAAACTTTTCTGCGGCCTTCATCAAGCCAATGTTCCCCTCCTGGATCAAATCCAGAAGATTTTGCGCATTAGCTGCATACGCCTTGGCAATCTTGATAACCAGTCGCAGGTTCGATTGAATAAGAATTTGAACTGCTTCCGTATCGCCATCCAGTATCCGCCGGGATAGTTCCTTCTCCTGTTCGGCGTCCAGCAGCGGATATCGTTTAATCTGCAAAAAATACATCTGTAAAGCATCATATTCCTGATCAGCATTTTTCAACTTCATACGGCTCTCCCGCAAGTATTGATGCAATCACCATGCCAAGCTGAGACTTTTTCCAGCACAACTTATAAAGTGTTATATATAAACGAAATAATGACAAAAAAAGCCGAGAGGGACAGATATCCCCGCTCGGCTGTACAATATTGTATACACTACCTGCTTATATTACCGTAACATGCACGATAAAATCACTATCATTCATTCGTCATCATGTCATTGTAGGCGGAATTACGCTTTTCTTGTGAAAGCTGATCATACATCATATCCGACAGCCCGAAGGAACCGGAAAATGACATTTCCCGCGCGTACTCCATATTCAGCATATCCCGGAACACCTTTTCGGCCTCTCCGCCATGAAACATATTCTCTTCCGGATTAAGGGTGCTGTACATGGCATCCAGCATTTGCTTCACAAACAAGGATTCAAACTCTCTGGTAACCTCGCGAAGCTTCGTATCATCGCCTGCCGCCTGATCCGCCCGCGGTGCTTTCGGCTGCGAAAGAAATCTGCTGAAATCAACGTCTACTCCGTTGGATGTCATATCTTACCTCGCTATCGTTTCAGGTTTGCGGCAATACCAAGCATAGAATCGGAGGTCTGGATTGCCTTTGAGTTGAATTCATATGCCCGCTGTGCGGTAATCATATCTACCATTTCCTTTACAATCTCAACATTAGACGTTTCAAGAAAGCGATGCTGCAACTGTCCCATGCCTTGAAGTCCAGGAGTACCGGCAATAGGATCACCGCTTGCCGCGCTGACAGTGAACAGATTTTCGCCGACAGCCTGCAGCCCGGCGGGATTCACGAACCGTACCAGCTCCATCTGTCCTACCTGGATAGGGTCGTCCTGGTCCGGGAGGTTAACCAGCACACGACCGTCCTGGGTTACATTCAGGGATTCCCGCAGAAATCCCTCCGGCATAATGACTTCCGGAATAACCTTGTATCCCTGGCTGGTTACCAGTTGTCCGTTCGAGTCAATTTTGAACGAGCCGTCTCTGGTATACGCGAAGTTTCCGTCATACTGCTGAACGCGAAAGAACCCCTCACCGGTAATCGCAAGGTCGGTTTCATTCCCCGTGCTCTGCAGGGAACCTTGATTGAAAAGTTTCTGCGTTGCAGCAACCTTTACCCCGTGTCCTACCTGTACACCAACCGGCACCAGTGTTTCCTCGGTAGCCGGGGTACCAGCCGTCCGGACTGTTTGATACAGCAAATCCTCAAAGTCGGCCCGGTTGCGCTTGAAACCGGTAGTATTGACGTTGGAAAGGTTATTGGAAATGGTATCTATATTGAACTGCTGCCCGGTCATGCCCGCTGCGGCGGTATGCAATGATCTCATCATGTCTGTATTCCCCTTATGTACTCATGCCTTTTACCGGCTGGCCTACATGAGGCGCAGCACCTCATTCAGGAGCCTTCCGGTTGCCTGATCCTGCGACTCAATCACCTTCTGGTTGGCTTCATAGGCACGGTTTACCTCTATCATAGTTACCATTTCGGTCACCGGATTCACATTTGAGGTTTCCAGGAAGCCCTGCTCTACTGCCGGACGTGTTTGAATTCCGAAAGAATCCCCGGATTCCTCGGTAGTGCGCAGCAGACTGTCCCCCTGCTTCTGCAAATACCGCGGCTGTCGTACCTGTTCGATACGCAGAGAATCAATCAGTCCGGTCTCTTCCCATTCATTCTCGCGCATTGAGACCAGTCGCTCGAAATTCTCGGCAAAGGCTTCGTTCTGAAATACCCGCCCTTGCCTGTCCACAACAAAATTATTCTCTTTGATAGTAATCGGACCGTTTTCACCGAGCACCGGATACCCTTGCTTGGTTACCAGCATGCCCTCAGGTCCAAGATGAAATGATCCATTACGCGTCAGGCGTTCTCCGTAGGGAGTATCGACCACAAAAAATCCGTCGCCCCCGAGGGCCAGATCAAAGGGGTTATCACTCTGCTGAAATGATCCCTGTTCATAGACCGTGTATACCTCGTTCGTCTCCACCCCTGTCCCGAGTTTACCAACCACAGGTGCCCTGTCCACAGAACCCATTGGAAACTGCATCTCGGTATTATCCTGAAACCGGCGCATAAGCAGCTGGGGGAAGGCCTTCATCACGGCTGTATCGCGCTTGTATCCAGTAGTATTCACATTGGCCAGGTTGTTGGAAACCGCATCCATGCGATTCATCTGAGCGGTCATCCCGCTTGCTCCGGTATAATAGCCTCGTATCATGATTTTACTATCGGCCGGATAAAAGGTTCGCTTTATAGATTCATCATTTCTCGGGATTGAAAAGCTGTCGCCTTTTCCGCCACCCTGCATATCTGCTATCATACAGGCATGAACTACCAGCTTATTGCATTCGATATGGACGACACCTTGCTTGACAGCAATCGCTTGATCAGCCCGGAAAACCGTGTCGCACTGCAAACCCTCATACGGAAAGGGATCAAAATCGTACTCTGCTCCGGCAGACCGACCGCCAGCCTGCTTTCAATCGCCAGGGACATCTTCCCCGACGGCGCAGGCGAATACATTATCAGTTTCAATGGTGCGGCAATCGTATCGGTAGAAAGCGGTCTGGAGCTGCAGAGTACACCGGTGCCGCTGGAAGCTGGATTATCCATTCTGACGGCAGCCCGCAGCCGGGGCCACCTGCTGCAGGCCTACCGGAACAAGAGGTTCTACACCGAGCACGATTGCGCACGGGCACGTGCCTATAGCGAAGCGGTCGGCATGCCGTTTGAAGTGGTACCTGATCTTGCCCGGGTTATCCGGGACGGCAGCTTGAAGCTGCTTATGAACGCTCCCCATGAAGAGCTCCTGCATACAAAACAGTCCCTTCAGGACCGGGCCGATCGCGGCGAGTTTCACATGGTATTCTCCAAACCCGACTATCTGGAGTTTTTACATCCTGAGGTCAACAAGGGGACCGGACTCACCCAGCTCTGCAGCAGCCTTGGTGTCGACATTTCCCAAACTATCGCCGTAGGTGACAGCAGCAACGACCTGGAGATGCTGCAGCAGGCAGGCCTCGGTATCGCGGTGGCAAATGCTCGTGACGACCTGAAGGCCGCCGCCGACATCATACTCACCTCAAATCACAACCAGTCAATCGTAGTTGAGATACTGCAGCATGTGCAGCCATAACATCTTCTTGTGAAACACCCGGCTCTTTCCGGCAATTACTTACCATACAATCAATCCCGTCGACAAAGCGTGCACCCACGGTTATGCAGATGCCCGGCGGCAGATTGAACTTGCAGCGGAGCTCTATAACCGGCACTACTCTGCCCGCAGATTGATAATTCCTTTCATAAAGCTCTGGGTTCTCGGAACCTTGGTTATGCGAATCAGTTCAAGCACCCTTGAATACTGGTCTCATCTACAGCATATGGTTCGCCGGCCAAGGTAAAGGGTAGTAACTGTTTTATTAATATTCCTCAAAATCGTCTTCAGCCAGATTTATGCGCGGTAAATCAGAAGAAGTCTTGGCCAGAGTAATCCCGGTAGTCCCCGACCAGCGCTTTGCAGGAGGGTCTATACGCACCGGGTGCGTTTCTCCATGACTGGAAGGAGACTGGGGTCCGCTTAATCCGGGTCGATGTTGTCCTTCTTCATTGCTGGAGGCGGTTATTTCCTGCACCAGTTCAGCGGCTTTCCGGATGTCATCCACGACCTCCACTATGGTTTTCCCGGCATTTTCCGCCACCGTCACACTACGTTTGGAAACATCGCTGATTTCAACCGCGGCCTTCCGGCTGCGCTCGGCCAGTTTGGGCACCTCGCTGGCTACCACGGCGAATCCCTTGCCGTGGTTTCTAAATATATCATCTTCAACAACAAGCAGTACACATATACCGAGAATACATTCAAAAATTTCAATCTACTCTTTTTACGCTCATTTGCACTATTATGCGTAACGGATAAGAATACAGAAAAGGGGAAAGACGCAGATGCCAGTAGCTATAAACAATACAGCTATTGCCCTGCTCCTGCTAGTTTGTGGAGTATTAGTAATACAGGTGCTACAGTACCGCCGGAAATGCACAGCATGGT
>CAZANF010000083.1:0-10858 GCA_964486425.1 uncultured Spirochaeta sp.
CTTGCGTACTGCAAGATCGGAGAAGCGTACCTCCATAATCTGCCAGTCATCTGTTTCAAGGGTAAAGCGCAGCTCATGCAGCCCATTGTCATAGTTGGTAACCTCCAGACGATATTCCTGGCCCTCTTCACCGCGTATCGGAAAACGGATTCCTCCAATAGCAGTCCAGTCCTGGTTTCCGGTGTATGTGGCTCCGAGCCAGCCGTGCTGTTTCAGATCGTGTTCAATTCTCAGTGCAGAACGCCCGTCCGGGTCCTGGCTATGAGAGATCTGGATTATTGAACCGCCATCTGTAAATGTGCTCCAGTCCTCGGTTAGATCGCTGTAGTCAGCAATGGTGTCGCCCGGTGTTATTATGCGCGCTGCCGACTCTTCATCATCATTCCCGCCTTCATCGGATTCTTCCTGCAGCATATATCCGGAGTCATCGAAGTAGTTAAAGAAGGACAAGGCGTATACAGCAGGAGCAGTGTAGTCGATTGCATACTCGTTGGTTGCCCAGGACTGCAGGGTGTCGAGATATGCCTGCGCGGGCGCCGGATCCTCGTTTTCAATAAAGGCTTCCAGCAGCGGGTCCCCCCCGAAAATATTCGGCCCCCCTACCAGTAATCCAGGAACAACAATCCCCGTAGCCTCGCTGGTGCGATGGTGAGGATGCTGCGGACTGATTACCCCGGTGCCTGTCACATAGCTGTAGCCGGTTGGGCTGCGGCCCAACACATAATGCAGCTGATCCAGTGCCCCGTGCAGGTATTCCGGATTCGGGTCGATGGAATAGGCCTGAATGAGCAGGTTGCCTTTGGCCACGGTGTTCTTGGCCGAAGCCCAGGTGTATTCGTCCTCTTCCAGTGCGATGTTGAATCCGTCTGCTGCCACGATATCAATAATGCTGTCGGCAGTATCGGTGAAATAGCTGCGGATACTATCCTGAATTTCCTGATCAGCACCGTCTTCGGCCTGGATATAGGCCCAATAGCCCAGAGCAATTGTATTCCCCCATGAGATAAAATCCAGCTGGTTTTCCTCGAAGGTGTGCGAGAGGTTTGCAAGGATGTAGTCATTGTACGCACTATCGCCGGTTGTCCGCAGCATCTCGGCTGCAGCCCACAGGCGCTCCTCGTCATCGGTGTCCTTTGCATATGGACCTGAACCGGCATCCTGATCATCATCGAATCTGAAATATGCAGTCGGGTTCTGCATCAGGTGATCGATTGCCGCTTCGGCAGCATTCAGCAGTTGATCTGCATACTCCTCGTCAAATTCGCGGTAGATGCGTGAGGCCAGTGCCATGGTGCCGGCGAATTGAGCTGTACCGAATGAGGATACCCCATATACATAGCGATCCTGTACATCCTGATCCGGGGTAACCCATCCCGGCCAGCCGGCGCCGGAGACCTTGTGGAACACAGCCCCGTCCGGCCGCTGCATTCTGAGCATCCAGTCAACATTGTAGCGAATTTCCTTGAGGAAATCCGGCAGCGGTTCTTCCTCGGATTCAAATCCCGGGGGGAATGCGAGCTGGCCTGTGTAGAAACTGTCGCGGTTGTTTTCATATGCCAGCAGCAGCTGGGCGACCGTGACCGCAGATGGCGGGATGTAGCGCCCGAAATCCCCTGCATCATACCATCCCCCATGAACGTCGATGGTGTCGCCCTCGGAGACAACATCGTCCGAGTAGTAGATTATCGCTTCCCTGTCCTGAAGATGTCCCGCATCCAGTTGCAGTCCGCTCAAGGCATCCCGGATATCCAGGCCGGAGCGCTGCAGAGTGTACGACCGCATGGTTTTGAGCAAGGGGTCGTGATATACCCCTTCATCTATTTTAAACGGCAGAGAAGCTGCAGTCCCGTCGACAAGAATAATGTATGTACCGGGTTCGGTTACATCAGTAAAGTCCGCTTGCTGGACAGTGAATCCCGACATTGGGTCAGATTGCGGTTCATTCAGATTTCCGGTAAATACCGCTTCTTCGGTATGGATGTTTACTACGCTGAAATCGCGGCCCCGGGCGGTGACTACGGCCATCTTGGGAAACAGTGGATGATAGCCGGTTTGGTTCACAAATACTTGACTGCCGGGCACTATCGTATGCTCCTTGGGATTTGGTGTCTGGGCAGGTGTTGCGCAGGACGATAGCAGCAGCAGTGCAGCTGCACATATCGTTCCATAGCGAAAAATTAAGGGCGGAAGGGTTAAACGGGACATAGGGCCTCCTGAAAGAAAGTGGGATAGTTAATTGGAATCGTAAACCTACTGTTTTGAGATGTCAATTTCTTTTCTGACCATGTACATGCTGAGTCATCTAAAATGTATCATTATAATTTTATAGCTACATTTATGTAGTATTTCAGGCGAGAAGTAGCTTTTGTTGCTATTTTTCCCGGGTTCATGCTTCTTTTAGTTACAGAGAGGCATGCTATGGCCGTACAAATACTGGATACAACCCTCAGGGATGGTGAGCAAAGTCCCGGGGTCTATTTTACCCTTGAGGAAAAGCTGGAACTGGCACAGGGCTTGTCTGATATCGGGGTGCCGATTATCGAGGCCGGTATTCCGGCAATGGGAGAGTGCGAACTTGAACTGCTGCGTGAGCTTCGAAAGCTGCAGCTGCGGTCGGAGATTCAGACATGGCTGCGTTTACGGGAATCTGATCTTGAATCTGCTATTGCATCCGGTGCGGATTGTGTGCATATCTCCGTTCCTCTGTCCCCGATAATGATTGAGCAAAAGCTTCGTTCCAGTTATGTGCAGGTATTCCAGCATACGGTCAGGCTGATAGAGATGGCCCGAAGTGCAGGCCGGACGGTTTCGATTGGTGCCGAGGATGCCTCGCGTACCCCGGATCTGATTCTGCAGGACTTTTTTGTTCTGGCACAGGATTCGGGTGCGGCCCGTGTACGATTTGCAGATACCCTGGGTATCATGACCCCGGACAGAATTGGCCCGAAGATTGGTCCGCTCTGCAGCCTTTTACGGATACCATTGGATTATCATGCACATAATGACTTTGGTCTGGCGGCCGCAAACAGTCATGCCGCCTGGTCGGCCGGGGCGCAAATTCTCAGCTGTACCCTGCTCGGCCTGGGAGAGAGGGCTGGAAATACTGCAATGGAAGAGATCGCGGCGATACTGCAGCTCGTGGAGGGGATCGGGCTTGGAATCAATTTTCCCAAGCTCAGAATTCTGTGTGACAGGGCTGCCGAGATGTCAGGAAGGCAGATCAGCCCGGACAAGCCGCTGTTCGGGGAGCTGGCGTTTACTCATGAATCGGGAATTCATGTCGACGGCTTGTACAAAGCCCCACAGTGCTATGAACCCTATGCCCCCGGAATTTTCGGCGCCCGTCGAAAAATTGTAATAGGAAAGCATTCAGGGCGAACTGCATTAAGAAGAGCTGCCGCCGAGTTGGGTTACCGGGCGGATGATGCGGCCTTGAACAGTTTTATCGAGTATCTGCGCCGCCGTATGCAGCATCAGAAGCAGTTGAATGCACATACCCTGCTGCAGGAATTTCTCCAGGCAAACTGCCCGCAGGAGCTTCTTCATGAGTGAATTACAGGCAAAGGTATACTGCGAAGCCCAGATCTGCCGTGCGAAGGTTCTGCCCCTCCTGTTTCATATGTATGAGCTTATCAGTTCAAGCCAGGATCTCGGGAAGACAATGAATCTGGTGCTCCAGATTATGGAGCGGCAGATGCGGGTAATTCGTGGCATGGTGACCCTTTATCACCGTGATACAGGGAAGATTTTTATTCATGAGGCAATAGGTCTGACCGTCGAGGAAGAAGAACGGGGAATCTACGAAATTGGAGAGGGAATAACCGGCAGGGTTGTGGAGGAAGGCAGGCCGATCATCGTATCGCGCATCAGCGATGAGCCGGCGTTCCTGAACAAAGCAAAGTACCGGACCCTGCCGGATGACGTTGATATCTCGTTTATTTGCGTGCCGATTATGCGAGGAAAAAAGGTATTGGGCACTATCAGTGCAGAGCGGATGTATGACTCACCGGGATTGCTTGAACAGGATGTCGAGCTTCTGACGCTGATTTCCGGCATGATCGCCCAGGAAGTGGAGTTGTATCTGCTGGAAAAGGAGGATCGTCCGATGCTGGAGCGGGAGAACCAGCGATTGAAGGATGCCCTGAAGCAGCAATATCAGCCGGAAAGCATAATAGGTACCTCAAAACCGATGCGTGAGGTGTACACCTTAATCGATAAAATATCACCGGCAAAAACAACCGTTCTGCTGTTGGGAGAGAGCGGTGTCGGCAAGGAACTGGTTGCCGGGGCAGTACATTTTCATTCTCCGCGTTCCTCAGGCCCCTTTATTCGTTTTAACTGTGCCGCCTTGCCGGAATCACTGGTGGAAAGCGAACTGTTCGGCCATGAAAAGGGGTCTTTTACCGGAGCCGTGAATCGTCGAAAGGGACGATTTGAAGAAGCCGATGGAGGAACCATTTTTCTGGACGAGATTGGCGAGCTGAGTTTATCGGTTCAGGCCAAGCTGCTGCGGGTGCTACAGGAGCGCAGCTTCGAACGGGTCGGGGGAAGTTTACCGGTCTCGGTGGATATCAGGATTATTGCGGCAACCAATCGGGATTTGAGTGAATTAGTGCGAAGCGGCCAGTTCAGGGAGGACCTGTTCTATCGACTGCATGTTTTCCCGATTACCATACCTCCGCTGCGGGAACGGGGCAGCGACATTATTACCCTGGCGGATTTTTTCGTGCAGAAATACAGTCATATAAACGGTAAGGCTATAAAACGCATATCGACGCCGGCCCTGGACATGCTCTGTGCATATCATTGGCCCGGGAATGTGCGGGAGCTGGAGAACGTGATTGAACGGGCTGTGATCCTGTCCGATGATGATGTCATCCATGGATACAATCTGCCGCCCTCCCTGCAGACAAGCGAGTATTCCGGCACCCCGGCCTTGGGAGGTCTGGAAAAACGACTGGAATCAATAGAGTATGAAATGATTATTGAGGCTCTCAAGGAGACCCGGGGCAATGTCACCAGGGCCGGGGATATGCTGGGACTCTCCAAGCGCATGATGGGCATTCGACTGCGCAAATACCATATTGACTATACTCAGTTCAGACGCGGAATGAGATGACCGGGTTGGTACCGAAAGGTAACATCCGGGGATTTGTTTCCTATGGGTATCATTTTTTGAGTGGTAAGAAAACGGCACCTTATAATTCTGCATGTAACTATACTACAACTACTTCGATACTCAATTATTCCCGGAAGTGTATATGTTGAGAAATTGAGGCTTAAGTACTTACAGGTTAATTATTTAGCTATCCTGCAGGGTGCCGCTTTCCTATCACTTCACTTGTATTACCTATCTTTTTCGTTCTTTTTTTATTGAGTCCGGCTAATTGGCACATCTATTGCAATACTCATGGTGTATCACCCATAGGAGGATTGCAATGAGAAAGATTGCTATTTACGGAAAAGGCGGAATCGGAAAATCGACAACAACCCAGAACACCGTGGCAGGTCTGGCAGAGTCAGGCAAGAAGGTCATGGTCGTGGGATGCGATCCGAAGGCCGACTCGACCCGGCTGCTGCTTGGCGGACTGAGTCAACGCACCGTGCTGGATACCCTGCGTGAGGAAGGCGAGGATGTTGAGCTCACCGATGTGCTCATAGAGGGTTACAGCGGAACCCGCTGTACGGAATCCGGCGGGCCCGAGCCTGGTGTCGGCTGTGCCGGCCGCGGCATTATTACCTCCATCAACCTGCTGGAACAGCTCGGCGCCTACCATGAGGACAAGGAGCTGGACTATGTCTTCTACGACGTTCTTGGCGACGTAGTGTGCGGAGGATTCGCCATGCCGATCCGGGACGGCAAGGCGGAGGAGATCTATATCGTCTGCTCCGGTGAGATGATGGCGATGTATGCGGCCAATAACATCTGCAAGGGAATTGTAAAATTTGCCGACAGCGGCAAGGTGCGCCTTGGCGGACTCATCTGTAATTCCCGTAATGTGGACAATGAAGCCCCGATGATTGAGGAGCTGGCGCGTCAGCTTGGAACCCAGATGATCCATTTCGTACCACGTGACAATCAGGTGCAGCGTGCAGAGATTAACCGAAAGACGGTAATCGAATTCTCGCCCGAACATGTCCAGGCAAATGAATATCGTGCTCTGGCAACCAAGATGCACGAGAACGAAATGTTTGTGATTCCAAAACCCCTCGAGATTGAAACCCTGGAAAAGCTGCTGATGGATTTCGGCATCGCCAATTAAACCCACATAAGCCAACAAAAGGAGAAAACGATGATTATGATCCGATCAATTGTGCGTCCCGAGAAGGTCGACCAGGTAATGGCAGCGTTAATGGATGCCGGGTTTCCGGCAGTGACCAAAATTTCGGTTGCCGGGAGAGGGAAGCAGCGAGGTATCAAGATAGGCGACATTACCTATGACGAGCTCCCCAAAGAACTGCTCATGACTGTAGTAAAGGACCAGGATAAGGACTACGTGCTGAAAGCGGTTATGCAGGCAGCCCGCACCGGCGGCAGCGGTTCATACGGTGATGGAAAGGTCTTTGTTTCACCAGTGGATGAGGTATATACCATTTCCTCCGGAATGCTTGAGGCCACCGGGGAACCTGAAATCAAGGAGGGGGCGATATGAAAGAGGTAATGGCCGTTATTCGCATGAATAAAATCAATCAGACGAAACAGGCATTGGCTGCCGCCGGGATTAGTTCAATCACCGGTAAAGAGGTACTGGGCCGCGGGAAAGGTCTGGTGGATTTTGGTGTACTGCGTGGGGCGGAAAAGGGATACGAAGAGGCCATTGCGCATCTTGGAGATAGTCAGCGTCTGGTTCCCAAACGGATGCTGACCATAATTGTGCCGAACAAGCAGGTTCCGCTGGTGGTGCAAACCATCATCGAGATAAACCGGACCGGCAAGTCCGGTGACGGAAAAATATTCGTGATGCCGGTGAGCGAGGCATGGCAGGTCCGCACCGGTGCATCCGGTGACAAGGTGTTGTTGAGTTAAGTGTGCATGAACCAGGAGGTTGTCATGAAACAGGATATGCAGTCTGTAAAGCAGGAGCTCATAGAGGCGTACCCGCCGAAGGTAGCTCGCAAGCGCAGCAAACAGATAATTGTAAACGAGGTGGATAGTGCCCTCTATGTCCCGGAGATAATGGCCAATGCTCGTACGGCTCCGGGAATTATTACCCAGCGCGGGTGTACCTATGCAGGGTGCAAGGGGGTAGTAGTCGGGCCGACCAGGGATATTCTACAGATTACCCATGGACCGATCGGCTGTGGTTTCTACAGCTGGCTGACGCGGCGGAATCAGACCAGGACCGAAAGCCCGGATGAGGACAATTACATGACCTACTCCCTGTCTACTGATATGCAGGACAGCGACATTGTGTTCGGGGGTGAAAAGAAGCTGAAGCAGGCAATTCGCGAGGCGTACGAGATATTCAAGCCGAAGGCGATTTCGGTATTTTCGACCTGTCCGGTAGGGCTTATCGGGGACGATGTACATGCCGTTTCCAAAGAGATGTCGGCGGAGCTTGGCATCACGGTGTTTGGAATGAGCTGTGAGGGCTACAAGGGGGTTTCGCAGTCGGCCGGACACCATATAGCCAATAACGCTGTATTCCAGCATGTCGTCGGCAAGAATCTGAAGAAGGTGGACGGCGAGTTCAGGATCAATCTCCTGGGAGAATACAACATCGGCGGAGACGGCTTTGAGCTGGAGCGGATTTTCCGGGAGATCGGCATAACCCTGGTAACAACCTTTTCCGGGAATTCCACCTTTGTCTCTATGTCCAGTGCGGCTCAGGCTGATCTGAATATCATCCAGTGCTATCGCTCCATCAACTATATGGCGGACATGATGGAGAAGAAATGGGGGATTCCCTGGTTCAAGGTGAATTTCATTGGCGCCAAATCAACTGCAAAATCACTGCGAAAGATTGCAGAGTATTACGAGGATGAAGCCCTCTCGGCACGAATCGAGGCATTTATCGCTGCCGAGTTTGCAGCTGTCGAACAGGCCATTGAAGAGGTGCGTCCGCGCCTGGAGGGAAAATCGGTCATGCTCTACGTCGGTGGATCCCGGGCCCATCATTACCAGGAGCTGTTCCATGAGCTGGGAATGGAGATCCTGTCGGCCGGGTACGAGTTTGCACATCGGGATGATTATGAGGGACGCAAGGTTCTGCAGGATATCAAGGTTGATGCCGACAGCCGCAACATCGAGGAGCTTTCAGTAGAGGCGGATCCGCAGGAGTACAAACCGCGCAAAAAGCCGGCGGGGCTGGGCTTTAACGATTATGAGGGGATGATGCCGGAGATGGGGGCAAATGCGCTCATTATCGATGACATCTCGCACTATGAGACCGAGAAGCTTATCGAAACCCTGAAGCCGGATCTTCTGTGTGCCGGAATCAAGGAGAAGTACGTGGTGCAAAAGCATGGTATTCCGCTAAAGCAGCTGCATAACTACGATATCGGCGGACCGTATGCCGGTTTCAGCGGGGCTGTTAATTTTTACCACGAAATAGACCGCCTGGTGAATGGTTCGGTGTGGAAGGCGATTGAAGCACCATGGCAGCGAAGTCCGGAGCTCTCGGCGAAGTATGTGACACGATAAACTTGATAAAGGAGACAGAAACAATGGCTGCAAAAAAGACGATGGCTGCAAAAGTAACGCCGCCTGTTACAGAAGAAAACGCTCCCGCCAAACTGCTGAAGCATACCCCGCAGGAGATTTCCGAGCGAACGACACTGGTAGTAAATCCGGCAAAGACTTGCCAGCCGGTAGGCGCAATGTATGCAGCATTAGGTATACATAACTGCCTTCCGCACAGCCATGGATCACAGGGCTGCTGTTCGTATCACCGAAGTGCACTGACACGCCATTATAAGGAGCCGGTACTTGCAGGTACGAGTTCATTTACCGAGGGTTCTTCGGTTTTCGGGGGGCAGGCAAACCTGGTTACCGCGCTGGACACCATGTTTACGACCTATAATCCTGATGTGATTGCCGTGCATACAACCTGTCTCTCGGAGACCATAGGAGATGACATCGGTCAGATTGTCGAAAAGGCCCGCCTGGATGGAAAAATCCCCAAGGGAAAGCATGTGATACATGCCAGTACCCCGTCGTATGTCGGGAGTCATGTGACCGGTTTCGCCAACATGGTTAAGAGTATGGTGCATCATTTTGCCGAGAACAGCGGGATTTCCAACGGCCGGATTAATCTGATTCCCGGCTGGGTAGAACCGGCGGATATGCGTGAATTGAAGCGTGTTGCCGGGGAAATGGGGGTTGATATCACGATGTTTCCTGATACATCCGATGTGCTTGATCTTCCGCTCAACGGCCGCTTCGAGATGTATCCCTCCGGTGGAACCACGGTGGAAGAACTGGTGTCCGCCGGTGATTCAGCCTGTACAATAGCGCTTGGTCGGATGGCCTCCGGTCCGGCGGCTATGCTGCTGGATTCCAAATGTAAGGTGCCGTGTGAGGTTATGCCGTTGCCGATAGGATTGTCGGCAACAGACCGTTTTGTAAACAGCCTCCGCCAGATCGGCGGGGTATCGGTTCCCGATAGCATTACCCGGGAACGTGGCCGTCTTCTGGATCTCATTGCCGATATGCATCAGTACTTTTACCGCAAAAAGGTAGCACTGGTCGGTGACCCCGATCAACTGGAATCCCTGGTTGAGTTCCTGGTGGATCTGGACATGCAGCCGATCCACATCGTTACCGGCACACCCGGAAAGAAGTTCGCCAGGCGAATTGAAGAACTGACTGCTTCTGTTGGTCGCCCGGTCAATGTAAAGGCAGCAGGGGATATGCTTACCCTGCATCAGTGGATCAAGAATGAACCGGTTGATCTGTTAATCGGTAACAGTTACTGCAAATACATCGCGAGGGATGAGGACATCCCGCTGATCCGTTACGGATTTCCGATCCTGGACCGGGCGCATCATTCACTGTTCCCCAGTGTCGGGTATACAGGCGCAATGCACCTGGCCGATCGTATCCTTGGCGTTCTGCTGGATCGTGCAGATCGTGATGCCGCCCCGGAAAAGTTCGAGCTGGCGATGTGATATGAAAATTCTGCAGGATCGTGTCAAACAGATACTTGAGGTCGGGGATCCCGGCCGGACCCTGGAATGTGCCAAGCCCAGTGCTGCCGGGTCGGTGAGTCAGCGGGCCTGTGTGTTCTGCGGCTCCCGGGTAGTGCTGTATCCGATTGCCGATGCGGTGCACCTGGTGCATGGGCCGATCGGCTGTGCGGCTTACACCTGGGACATTCGCGGGGCATTGTCCTCGGGACCTGAGCTGCACCGCCTCAGTTTTTCCACTGATCTTCGGGAGAGGGACGTCATTTTCGGGGGCGAGAAGAAGCTGGCGGAGGTCCTGCACGAGCTTATTCGGGATTATCATCCGAAAGCGGCATTTGTATACGGCACCTGTATTGTCGGTCTTATCGGGGATGATGTTGAAGCGGTGTGCCGCCGACTCACGACCGAGACCGGCATTCCGGTTATTCCCGTGCACAGCGAGGGATTCAAGGGCACCAAAAAGGACGGATATCTGGCCGCCTGTCATGCACTCATGCGGATTGTCGGCAGTGGAGATACTGCCGGGATATCCCGAATCAGCATCAATATTCTGGGTGAATTCAATATCGCCGGCGAGGCATGGATTATCCGCGAGTACTACCGCCGCATGGGTGTAGAGGTGGTTTCGGTAATGACTGGAGACGGCAGGGTAGCCGATGTTGCCCGCAGTCACGGCGCCCGGCTGAACGTGGTCCAATGCTCGGGATCAATGATCCATCTTGCCAAAATG
>CAZANF010000084.1:0-10714 GCA_964486425.1 uncultured Spirochaeta sp.
TGGCGGAAGGCACTGCGGGATTTTCGACGAAATACAGCTGTGACTACAAGGACCGGCAGCAGGGTAATTATTGTAATAAAGCCAAGTGTCATATCGACCAGAAGTAATGCAATGACTACTCCAAACATCATCACGATATCGCGGATAATGGTAATGAGTACGCTGGTGAACAGTTGATTTATGGTTTCAACATCGTTTGTAAGGCGGTTCACCATTCTCCCGACCGGCTGCTGGTTCAGATGCTGCATGTTCTGCTTGATGGTGTGTGAAAAAAGATGCATGCGCAGGCGGCGCATTATGCTTTGCCCTGCATAGGTCATCAGATATACCTGGGAGAACCCTGCGACAAGCACCACTACCAGGATTCCCAGAAAGACCATGCTGGTTCGCTGTAATGCCGAGATGTCGAGCCGGCGCAGCTGCAGTGCATTCTCATCCGTCAGCTCGTTGATTACGGTGCTGGAAACCGCGAAATGGGTGTCGTCCGAAACATAGGGCGTTGCCTCGTCCGGCAAGTCGCCGACATCAGCATCGCTGTGCGGAAAGACCTGGTACTCTCTGGTGCCGAGAATGCCGATTTCTGTAAGCCGGTCCCGCATTATGCCGGGCACCGCCTGCAGATCATTACGGGTAATAAAGGCGGTATCCCCGATTGCTATGGAGTTTTCTGCTATTGTACCGGCGGCCTCGTAATACTCGGAATCGGCATTTTCCGGCAGTTCCTGCTTGACTTCGATATAGGAGCGAACCATGTGCCGGTCTACTGCGCGCTGGATAATCACCGGCAGCGAGAGTTGACCGGCTGCGCCGGCGAAGAGAGCAATCATGGCAAGTGCAAGGGCTATGCGATGAGGCCTGGCGTAAGCCAGTAATCGCTTCATGACCGTATGGTTGTATCCGGATAGTATTTTTTCGTGTTCCATTAATTGGTTCCCTCGTGCTGCACATCCAGCTGCTGCATTCTTACGATATCGCGATACAATCCGTGGCTGCGACTCAGCTCGGGGTGGGTCCCCTGCTGGATTATCCGTCCGTGATCCAATACGTAAATATAACTGGTGTGTGCCAGGGTGGATATGCGATGGCTTACAATAATGTTTGTACGTTCCCTGCGCTCCTGAAACAACCGGGTGAGGATGTGTTCCTCGGTATGGGTGTCCACGGCGGATAATGCATCGTCGAATATCAATACATCCGGATTTACCGCCAGGGCCCGTGCAATCGTTGTGCGCTGTTTCTGCCCGCCGGAGAGGGTTATGCCTCGTTCTCCGATAGGGGTCTCCCATCCATGGGGGAAATCCTGCATATCTGTAGTGATGGTTGAGATATCGGCGGCACGATTGAGCTGCTCCTGATCCGGGTCTGTTAATCCAAACGCAATATTCTGACGTATTGTCGCCGAGAAGAGAAAGGAATCCTGCGTTACGACCCCAATGCCTCTGCGCAGCTGTGCAATATCCAGCTCCAGGATATCAGTACCGTTAATAAATACCGTTCCGGGCGGGGGATTGTACAAGCGGCACAGAAGCTGAATCAAACTGGATTTACCGCTGCCGGTCCTGCCGTATATTCCAATCGTCTGTCCTTCAGGAATTTCAAGAGAGACATTTTCGAGAACCTTTTCACTCTCCGGGGTGTACTGAAATGAGAGATTCTTCATTTCGATATGCTGCATGCGTTCTACCGCAACCGGATGCGGCGGCTGCACAATCTCCGGTGTGCTGTCCAGTACCTCGTTAATGCGCTGCAGGGAAGCGGCCCCCCGCTGGATGAGGTTTACCAGCCATCCGGCACCCATCATCGGCCAGATAAGCAGTTGAAGATAGCTTAAGGTCGCAACAAAGGTGCCGGGTGTAATCCGGCCGATTATTACCTGCTCACCCCCGAAGCGAAGCAGAAGCAGGGTTGTCAAGCCGGACAGAAAACTGATGACCGGCATAAACAGACCCCAGATCCTGACCAGCTGCATGTTCCGCTGCTGATAGTCCCAGTTTGCTTCTTCAAATCGTGTGATAAATCGTTCTTCCTTTGCATAGGATTTAACAACCGAAATTCCGCTGAGCACCTCCTGTGCCTGGGTACTTACCTCGGAAAAGCTGTCCTGGACACCGCGAAACAGTCTTCCGACCATGCTGCCGAGGGTAAGGATAAAAATGGTAATCAGTGGAAACGGGAGAATAACATATACCGCTAACTGCGGTGACTGAGAAATGAGGATAATGAGAATAGTGACCGTCATAAAGATTCCGTCGACGGCTGCAACCAGGGCCATTCCCGAAGCCATACGAATCGCATTCATGTCATTGGTTGCTCGCGCCATCAGGTCACCGATGGAGATGCTTTGATAATATGAAGGCGAAAGCTGGAGCAGGTGGGAGAACAGCCGGCTGCGAAGCTTTCCTTCGATCCTTCTGGATGCTCCGTGAATGAAAAATCGCCAGCCAAGTCGTCCGAATACGATTACTACGGATGCTGCAAGGATGTAGACAAGCGGCGCAGTGATATCCCCAAGCGCAAAATCTCCGTACGAGATGATGTCAATTGCCTGGCGGATGAACTGCGGTATCAGCAGCTGGCTCCCGGATGCGATAATCAATGCGATGCAGCCCAGAATATAATGATATTTATATAGACGGAGATACGGAAATAATGTGGTGTATTCTTTCATAAGTTATTTGATTCCAGAGATGCCCATGGCACAAGAGTATCGAAATTTGATTGCAGGGTAAAGCATTGACAGAACAGGAGTAATGGGGTAGCTTTCGCTGACATTATAATTACTTTCGGAGGATATACATTGGCTAATATTGCTTCAGCCGCGAAACGGCATAAACAATCAGTGAAACGCAGGGTACATAATCGAGGTGTTCGCGGTACAGTTCGAACAGCTATCAAGCGGTTTGATACAGCTGTGGCCGCAGGTGATGCAGTGCAGGCTCAGGAAAGCTTTGTCCTGGCTCAGAAACTGCTCGATACCGCCGCCGGCAAGGGTGTCTACCATGCAAACTCGGTTGCACGCAAGAAATCTCGCATGAACAAAAAACTGAAAGCTGTACAGACAGCGTAATTCGCTGTATGGAGATTGCATATGGTGCCGACTAAACTCACGAAAGCCGAGATTGTAGATACTATCGCTGAGCAGGAGGGTCTGCATCGCCGCGACGTCCAAAACATCATCGATGCATTCTTTCACGAGGTGAAGACGGCTTTATTGGACGATCGTGTAGTGGAGTTTCGCGGGTTCGGTACTTTTGAGGTGCGTACCCGCAAAGGTCGGGAGCGTGCTCGAAATCCACGCACCGGGGAACTGGTGTCGGTGGATAACCACGGTGTGGTCGTTTTTCGACCCGGCAAAGAGTTGAAAAAGGCAGCATGGGATTTGCGAAGCTGAGTATGCTGCGAAATGCTGCCTTCCATCTTGTTCTGTTCTGTGCTGCTGCAGCGCTGTTTGCACTTTCCTTCCCGTCTATAGTTTATGATTCCGGTTTTTCCCCTCTGGCGTATATCGCGCTTGTTCCTTTTTTTGCTGCCGTAAATCGTGTTCGCTGGTGGTCCAGCTGGATATGGGGAGCGTTCTTTGGATTCCTCTCCTATGCCCTGTTGAACTACTGGCTTGCAAATTTTCACCCTCTGGCCATATTCATCGTTCCGGTAATATATGCGGGATATTTCCTGGTACTGGTACCCTGCTTGCATCTGGCTCGAAAGGCTTTTCCCCGATGGGGATTTCTTATGCAGGCTGTACTCTGGATTGCGTATGAGTATCTTCGTACTCGCGGGTTCCTGGGCTACAGCTACGGAATTATCGGCTACAGCCAGTATCAGCTTCCGGCTCTCGTCCGTATAAGCTCCCTTACCGGGATATGGGGCGTCTCGCTGCTGGTAATTTTTCCCTCAATCCTGATTGGCTGGGTAATAAGCAACTGGCTGGACTCTGAAAAGACCTCGCCGGCTGCCTTGCTGCATCAACTGAAATCCGTGCGAATACCTGCTGCGATCTATGCTGTTACTGTCATAGCCGGTATTGGCTATGGTGTGTCGCAGCACGTTGATCTCGGGGATGTTCCTGCGGTTCGCATGGCCCTGGTGCAGCAGAATATTGATCCATGGGAAGGGGGAGCCCGGGCGTATCGCCGCAGCCTGGACATCCTGATTCGCGAACGTGATGCAGCCCTGGAGCAGCATCCGGATATCGATATGGTTGTGTGGTCGGAGACATCCTTTGTCCCCAGTATAGATTTTCATAAAAGAACCCGCACCAACCTGGAAAGCTGGCAGCTCGTGGATCGATTACTGCAGTATCTTGAAGGCCAGGATGTTCCGTTTGTTATTGGAAACGGTGATCGCCAGCAGCGCAGGTCATTAAGCGGCCAGTCTACCTTACTTGATTACAATGCAGTTCTTCTCTTCGAATCCGGTGAGATTTCCGAAACATATCGGAAAACCCATCTCGTACCCTTTACCGAGCATTTTCCGTATGAGCGTCAATTTCCCTGGCTGCACCGGCTGCTGGTGGAGAACGAGACTACATTCTGGGAGCATGGCAGCGATTTTACGGTCTTTGAATCCGCGGGGATTCAATTCTCCACCCCGGTTTGTTTTGAGGATACCTTCGGGTATCTGACCCGACGGTTTGTTCGTGAGGGGGCCGAGGTACTGGTGAACCTCACCAATGATTCCTGGGCTAAATCTACGGCCTCGGCAATGCAGCATATGGGAATGGCGGTTTTTCGCGCGGCGGAAACCCGGCGCAGTATGGTGCGATCGACCAATGGGGGGATCACAACCCTTATTGATCCGAATGGACGAATCGTTGATATGCTTCCTCCATTCATCGAGGGGCATCTTGTCGTAGATGTCCCGGTATACACCGAGACTGATACCCTATATACTGCTTTCGGTGATTGGTTGGGTTACCTCCTGACCGGCGCTGCGGCTATTCTGCTGATTGTTGCAATGCTGCACATTATTCTTCAATTGACAGATATCCCCAAACGGGGGCACAATGTATAAGGAATTGCTATGAAAGAGAAAGAGCGCATCCTGATCGTCGACGACGAAAAAATCAATCTGGACTTCTTTGATGTAATGCTGAGCAAGCTGGGTTTTCGTATATCAATCGCTGAAAACGGTCAGGAAGCACTGGATAAAGTACGCCAGGAAACACCGGATCTTATTATTCTGGATAATATTATGCCGCGTATGAACGGCTGGGAGGTAACCAGAATTCTGAAGACTGATCCTGAGTGGAGCGAATTCCGGGATATTCCCATAATGATGTTTTCCGCAATGCAGGATGTCCAGGATAAAATTGAAGGTTTCGAGCTTGGTATCGAGGATTATATTACCAAGCCCTTTAATTTCTCGGAGGTTTTCGCCAGAATCAAGGCTGTACTTCGGCAACGGGACCTCTCCCGTCAGCTTATCCAGCGAGAGCGGCGATTGATGCTTATCGAATCCTTGAATAATTCTCTGGTATATTTTACCAATCATTTGCGTGAGCCGATTCAGGGCCTGATAAAGAATGCCGAGCAGCTTGATACATCAAATCAAAATGAGGTGCAAACCTTCTGTACTCAGGTTATGCAGGAAGCCCGGAACACCATTGCAGCACTGGATGCCTTGCATGAAGAAATTGATGAACTGGCCGACAAGGATAGTATTATGAAGGCCAACGAGGTGACACTGGATGTCCTGGAGCGGAAGTATCAGGAACATGTTTCCAGTCTCGCTCGTACCGAACGGGAGCTTTCCGGGGAGGAATAATGATCTCCGATGCGAAACAAACGGCAATTGAATATTTTACAGCCGGACGGAATAAATACAAGCTCATGGAGTTTGCAGAAGCCATACAGTATTTCGAAAAAGCCCTTGAAGCAGATCCCGATGATGGGCCGTCAAGGGTGTATCTGGATCGCTGCCGGCATTACATTGAGGTTCCGCCGCCCGATGACTGGGACGGCGTGTTTGTAATGCAAACAAAGTAACCCATGATGACTGGACAGATTGCGTTGAACGAGCAAATTTGCAGCCTCAAAGGAGTCGCTTTTGTCATATGAAGATCGAATAATACCAAAAACCGTTACCAGAATCGGAAAAACAGTCCGTATGAAGGGCAAGCTCCGTTTTTCGGACTCCGTCCAGTTAAGCGGGTTTTTTGAAGGTGAAATTGAGTCAAAAGGCTTTCTGTATATTGATGATGGAGCAGAGGTTAAGGCCAATATCCGAGCGGAGAGTGTTATAGTCGGCGGAATAATCCGCGGTAATATTGAGGCTGCACAGCGTGTCGAGATGCTGCCGTCCGCCCGTATCTATGGAAATGTAAAGACGGCAGCTGTGCGCATCGAGGATGGGGTTTCTTTCGAAGGGAAATGCCAGATGGTAAAGAACAGTGATGCTGTAGATGTTTTTTCCGCTCCGGTAGGACAGTTGAAAGAATCGGTTCGCGGGTTCAGTAAGACATAGTGGCGTCGGCTATTGCGAATCGGGCAGTTCAGCTACTTGTCGATCGGCAGATGACTGTCGCCTTTGCCGAGTCATGTACCGGTGGTCGTGCAGCTGCAATGATTGCCGAGGTACCCGGGTGCTCGCGGGCATTATGGGGCGGCTGGGTGGTATACAGCAATGATGCAAAACATCATTGTCTGGCAGTGCAAAATGCGACCTTACAGACCTGTGGTGCGGTAAGCGAAGAGGTTGTGAGGGAACTGCTGCAGGGAGTATTCATGTATTCGCCTGTCGATTGTGCAGTTGCTATCAGTGGAATTGCCGGCCCTCAAGGGGGAACTCCTCAGAAGCCTGTCGGCTATGTCTGGATCGGGGTCGCGCTGCGTAACCGCGGCGTGTCGGTTGTGAGCCGTCATTTCGACGGCAATAGACTGGAGATACAGCAATCGGCTGCCGAAGAGTCGATAAAAATGATTGAACAGCAGTTGCTGTTGATTGACAAATAATCAGGGAATAGCTATCGTAATGAATCTGCAGACAGAGCTACCCAAGAAATACCCCGTCAGATTCTTATGATAAATGAAATCGAGTAGATATTCGTACACAATGGAGAGTTGAATGGCAGTTATTCGTAGACAACGGAGCGAGGGCGATGCGCGTTCTTCTTCGTCAGATGAATACCAGACTGAACTGGATTTAGATAATAATCAGCCCAGGACGAGCGAGGGCGGCGAGGAAGGAGCTGCTTCGGATACTGAGCAGTCGAGAGATATTTCACATGCGGCTGATTCATCCGCCCCGGATGCATCGGCCGACAAGGATTCTGCGCCTGCCGAGATATCAGGCGACACAAAAACCCACGATGAGCCTGCAAATGAAAAAAAACGGATTCGCAAGAAGAGAATCCGCGTCGAGTTGAAGAAAGATCCGGATTCCAGTTCCTCGTCCCGCTCTGATGACTTGCAGAACAGTAACGGCGGGAAGACCGAGAGCGATGAAGGTTCGGATCCTCACCATGCAAAGACCCCTGAGACAGCTGAAAACACGGAATCCGCACAGAAGGATTCCGCTAATCGAACCGCACGTGGATCCAGGAAGAATCGCGGCGGTAAATCGACGAATTATCAGAAGAACTACGGGAACAAGCATGGCGATGAAACCGGCAACAAGGATCGTGCACTCAGCATAAACGACCTTATAAATATGAGCATGAAGGAACTGCGGGATTTTGCAGTTAAGCTTGGATTGTCCCAGGAAAACTTCATGGCTATGAAGAAGCAGGAGGTCGTATTTGCCATCCTGAAGGCACACACCGACCGCAACGGGACCATTTATGCTTACGGATCCCTTGAGATCCTTCCAGACGGCTATGGATTCCTGCGCTCCCCGCAGAATTCATACCTCTCCGGTCAGGATGACATCTATGTGAGTCCATCCCAGATCCGGCTGTTTAATCTGAAGACCGGGGATACCGTATACGGTCAAATCCGTCCTCCCAAGGACAGTGAACGATTTTTTGCAATGCTCCGTGTCGAGAGTGTTAACTTTGATCCCCCCAGTGTTGCGCAGACTCGCATACCGTTTGATAACCTTACCCCGCTGTATCCGGATTCCAGATTGAACATGGAAACCCCGGATGGAGAGGCATCCACCCGTATGATTAACCTTTTCAGTCCCATCGGAAAGGGGCAGCGCGGGTTGATTGTGTCCCCACCACGGACCGGTAAGACAATCCTGCTGCAGCGCATTGCGAATGCTATTACCATCAATAACCCGGAAGTATACATGATAGTCCTGCTTATCGATGAGCGTCCGGAAGAGGTCACCGACATGCAGCGCAATGTCGATGCCGAGGTAATCGCCTCCACCTTTGATGAACAGGCTACGCGTCATGTGCAGGTCGCTGAAATGGTGCTCGAGAAGGCGAGAAGACTGGTTGAGCACGGCCGGGATGTCGTGATTCTGCTGGATTCGATTACCCGTTTGGCCCGTGCATACAACCAGACGGTACCGACCTCCGGCAAGATACTGTCCGGTGGTGTGGACTCAAATGCCCTGCATAAACCCAAGCGGTTTTTCGGCGCAGCCAGAAATATCGAGGGAGGGGGAAGCCTGACTATTGTGGCTACCGCACTGATCGATACCGGAAGTCGCATGGATGAGGTTATCTTTGAGGAGTTTAAGGGTACCGGTAATATGGAGGTCAGTCTCGATCGCCGACTTGCCGACCGCCGTTTGTATCCTGCAATAAATATCAAACGATCCGGAACCCGTCGCGAAGACCTGTTGCTGTCGGAAGAGGAATTGCGCAAGATGTGGGTGCTGCGCAAGGTTATCAATCCGATGGATGATGTCGAAGTGCTGGAGCTGCTCATTGACAGGATGAAGAAAACCAAGAATAATGACGCTTTCCTGCGTTCCATGAACACGTCGGGAAGTATGGAATAATTGCAAGGAGATTGAGGGTATGAAAAAAGATATTCATCCGAACTTTCGTGAGGTAGCTTTTAAGGATAGTGCGACCGGAAACCTGTTTATAACCCGTTCTACGGTACAGACAAAGGAAACCGTAACGCATGAGGGTACAGAATATCCCATGTATCTGCTGGATATCAGCAGTGCCAGTCATCCTTTCTATACCGGAAAGCAGCAGCTGGTTGACAGAGCCGGCCGTGTTGAGCGTTTCAACCGCAAGTACAATATCAAGGCTAAAAGCTGAACTGCTGTTAATAATACATGGACCCTGTTCATTATTATGAATGCCCCGTGCTCCAGACTGGATTACGGGGTTTTTCTTTTATATTGAACGACATTTTGCGTTACCAGTGCTGTCGCAGTAGCCAGTATACATAGCCAGGCCAATAGATCCCCAACAAGCATATAGACACTCTCGACAGCGGGCCGGTAAATATCGACTGAAGCATGCAGGACGGCAGGGGTAAACATCGGCAGCGAAGCCACCGAACGGCCCCATGGATCCACCACAGAGGTAAACCCGGAATTGGTTGCCCGAATCAGTGTTCGTCTGGTTTCGATGGTGCGAAATCTGGCCGCGGCGAAATGCTGTGTCTGGGCGCTGTCGGTGCGGGACCATGAGTTGTTGGTGATGTTGATAAAAAAATCCGCACCCTCGTGGGCCATGTCGCGGGTAATATAGGAAAAAGCGTCCTCGAAGCAGATCGGCGTGCCGTACTGCAGGGTGTTTCCGCTGCTGCCCTGCAATGGAAACATACGGTATTCCATACCGCTCAGCCACATTGAGCGCAGGCCGATAACCGATTGAAAAAACCACCGCACGGCATCGTACTCAAAAAACGGAATCGTTTCGGCAAACGGAACAAGATGCTGTTTGCCGTAGACCTCCTGAATAACCCCTTGCCGGTCTAACAGTAGTGCGGCATTTATAAGGTCGTTGCGCTCTCTGTCTATTATGTATGCCCCGCCGCTGAGCAATGGAGCCGGCAGTTTGTCGAGAAAGCTGAGGAATGGCGAGGACAGCGGGTTGCTCCGGTAATAGCTGCGGTACTCCTGCAGGGGATATCTCAGAACAGTCTCGCTCCATACGATCAAATCCGGTTCCGGGTTCGACTCTATTGCCTGGTTGGTAAGGGTTTGAATCCGTTCAAGTTCCGGCCAGAAGCCGCCCGGCTGCCAGGAATCACCATCATTTTGTATTAGGACTGCATCTATGGTATCAATCCGGGGTATATCCCGTTCGAGGGCTGTCAGGCCGTAGATCCAGGCTGCAGCGGCAAGAACCGCGGTAAAGGCGGTTACCTGTCTGAGTTCCGCAGATTGCACCCCGCGCAGGAATTCTGCAGTGGTTGCATTTGCAAGAACCAGTAGAAAGCTTATACCGTATACACCGAACAGATCGGCGATCTGAATGAGCGGCAGTACCTCGTTCCAGCTGTAGGCGAGCAGCCCCCATGGGTAGCCGAGAAACCCGATTGATTTCAGCAGCTCGTAGCCTGTCCATATTGCGGCAAACCAGATCGGACGAATCGGCAGTTTGGAGCGTGTCGCCTGAAAGAGGAACGGGAAAAGCAAGGCATTGTACACAGCATAACCGATCACCGCGCCGCCCAGGGTCCATATTGAAAAATCCTGAAAGAAGGCCAGCCAGAAGTTACCAATACTGGTAGAAATAATCCCGAAGATTATCCCCATCCGGATGCTCTGACGAACCGACTGGCATGCCATCAATGCCATATATAATGGGACAAGTGCGAATACTCCGAGAAGCGGCGAACCGAGACTGAAGACC